>NZ_JBVHEH010000004.1:245557-420788 GCF_055562955.1 Kitasatospora sp. NPDC015121 | reverse complement strand
CGGTTACATTCCGAACCCGGAAGCTAAGCCTCACAGCGCCGATGGTACTGCAGGGGGGACCCTGTGGGAGAGTAGGACGCCGCCGAACAATCTTTCAGAGAAAGCCCCCTGACGGGATGTCAGGGGGCTTTCTTGTTGTAGGGTCAGTCCCGCACAGTCGTCGGTGGTTAGTACAGGAGGCTCCGCACCGTGGAGGTCCAGGAGACGCGCGTTCAGACCGACCGGGTCCTCACGATCCCCAATCTGCTGAGCATGGCTCGGCTGGTGGGCGTGCCGATCTTCCTGTGGTTGGTGCTGTGGCCGGTCTTCGGTGGGCCGAAGAACGACGGGTGGGCGATCGTCGTCCTGATGTTGAGCGGGGTCAGTGACTACCTGGACGGGAAGTTGGCCCGGCGGTGGGGGCAGATCAGCCGGCTGGGGCAGTTGTTGGACCCGGCCGCGGACCGCTTGTACATCGTTTCCACCCTGGTGGGGCTGACCTGGCGGGAGATCCTGCCGTGGTGGCTGACGGCGTTGTTGGTGGCGCGGGAGGCGTTCGTCGGGGTGGTGCTGCTGCGGCTCAACCGGGCGGGTTACGGGCCGTTGAACGTGAGTTTCCTGGGCAAGGCGGCGACGTTCAACCTGATGTACGCGTTTCCGCTCCTGCTGCTGGGGGTGGGCGAGGGGTGGGTGCACCAGGTTGCGGGAGTGGTGAGTTGGGCGTTCATCTGGTGGGGGACGACGCTGTACTGGTGGGCCGGCGCCCTGTACGCGGTGCAGGCCCGACAGATCCTCCAGGTGGAGCGTTCGGCTGCCGTTTGAGATCGGCATGAGATGTTTTACACGGCCTCCACGGTGAGTCGGACGTTTTCTTCCGGGTAGACATGCGTCGGACCGGTTTGATGGACCCGCAGGGGTTCACCACCGCGAAGGAGGACGCACCCGTAATGAAAGCCGTTGTGATGGCGGGCGGGGAGGGCACTCGACTCCGCCCGATGACTTCCAGCATGCCCAAGCCGCTGCTGCCGGTGGCCAATAGGCCGATCATGGAGCACGTGCTGCGGCTGCTGAGGCGGCACGGCCTCAACGACACCGTGGTGACCGTGCAGTTCCTGGCCTCGTTGGTCAAGAACTACTTCGGTGACGGTGAAGAACTGGGCATGCACCTCACCTACGCCAATGAGGAAACACCGCTGGGCACGGCCGGCAGCGTGAAGAACGCCGAGGACGCGCTGCGGGACGATTCGTTTCTGGTCATCTCCGGTGACGCGCTCACGGACTTCGACCTTTCCGACCTGATTGCCTTTCACCGGGAGAAGGGCGCACTGGTGACGGTGTGCCTGACCCGGGTGCCGAACCCACTGGAATTCGGTATCACCATCACGGACGAGGAGGGGAAGGTCGAGCGCTTCCTGGAGAAGCCGACCTGGGGACAGGTGTTCTCGGACACCGTGAACACCGGCATCTACGTGATGGAGCCGGAGGTCTTCGACTACGTGGCGGCCGGCGAGTCGGTCGACTGGTCGAGCGACGTGTTCCCGCAGCTGCTCAAGGAGGGCAAGCCGGTCTTCGGCTACGTCGCCGAGGGCTACTGGGAGGACGTGGGCACGCACGAGAGCTACCTGAAGGCCCAGGCGGACGTCCTGGAGGGCAAGGTTCAGGTCGAACTGGACGGGTTCGAGATCTCGCCGGGCGTGTGGGTGGCCGAGGGTGCGGAGGTGGACCCGGAGGCAGTGCTGCGGGGGCCGCTGTACATCGGTGACTACGCCAAGGTCGAGGCCGGCGTGGAGCTGCGCGAGCACACCGTGCTGGGGTCGAACGTCGTCGTGAAGAGCGGGGCCTTCCTGCACAAGGCCGTGGTGCACGACAACGTGTACGTGGGGGCGCAGAGCAACCTCCGCGGGTGCGTGGTCGGCAAGAACACCGACGTGATGCGGGCCGCGCGGATCGACGAGGGCGCGGTGATCGGGGACGAGTGCCTGATCGGCGAGGAGTCGATCATCGCGGGCAACGTCCGGGTGTACCCGTTCAAGACGATCGAGGCCGGCGCGTTCGTCAACACCTCGGTGATCTGGGAGTCCCGCGGCCAGGAGCACCTGTTCGGGGTGCGCGGCGTGTCGGGCATCCTGAACGTGGAGATCACGCCGGAGCTGGCCGTGCGGCTGGCGGGGGCGTACGCGACCACGTTGAAGAAGGGTGCGACGGTCACCATCGCGCGTGACCACTCGCGTGGTGCGCGGGCGTTGAAGCGGGCGATGATCTCGGCGCTGCAGACCAGTGCGATCGACGTCCGCGACCTGGAGAACGTGCCGATGCCGGTGGCCCGGCAGGCGACGGCGCGGGGGAGTGCGGGCGGGATCTTCCTGCGGACCACGCCGGGGGTCCCGGACTCGCTGGACATCCTGTTCTTCGACGAGCGCGGGGCGGACCTGTCGCAGGCCGGGCAGCGGAAGCTGGACCGGGTGTACTCGCGGCAGGAGTTCCGGCGGGCGTTCCCGGGCGAGATCGGCGACCTGCTGCACCCGGCGAGCGTGTTCGACTCGTACGCGACGAACCTGTTGCGGGCGGTGGACACCTCCGGGGTGCGGGAGGCCGGGCTGAAGGTCGTGGTGGACGCGGCGCACGGCAGCGCGGGTCTGGTGCTGCCGAGCATCCTGGGGCGGCTCGGGGTCGAGGCGCTGACGGTGGCCGGCGGTCTGGACGAGTCGCGGCCGACCGAGGGCGCGGACGAGCGGCGGGCGGCGCTGGCCAGGCTGGGCGAGCTGGTGGCGTCCTCGCAGGCCGCGTTCGGCGTGCGGTTCGACCCGGTGGGTGAGCGGGTGTCCTTCGTGGACGAGCTCGGTCGGGTGATCCAGGACGACCGGGCGCTGCTGGTGCTGCTCGACCTGGTGGCGGCCGAGCGCCGCTCCGGGCAGGTGGCGCTGCCGGTGACGACCACCCGGATCGCCGAGCAGGTGGCCGCGTACCACGGCACCCAGGTGATCTGGACCACGACCTCGCCGGACGACCTGGCGAAGGCCGCGGCGGCGGACGGCACGGTCTTCGGCGGGGACGGGCGCGGCGGCTTCGTGGTGCCCGAGTTCTCCGGGGTGCTGGACGGCGCGGCCGCGTTCGTGCGGCTGGTCGGCCTGGTGGCGCGGACGCAGCTCACGCTGAGCCAGATCGACGCGCGGATCCCGCAGGCGCACATCCAGAAGCGGGACATCGCGACGCCGTGGGCCGCCAAGGGCATGGTGATGCGCTCGGTGGTGGAGGCGGCCGGCAACCGGAAGCTGGACACCACGGATGGCGTGCGGGTGGTCGAGCCGGACGGCCGCTGGACGCTGGTCCTGCCGGACCCGGCGGAGGCCGTCACGCACCTGTGGGCCGAGGGCCCGGACGACGAGGCGACCGGACGGCTGCTGGACGAGTGGGCCGCGGTCGTGGACGGCGCCGGGAGGTAACGCGGAGGAGACGTGGTGGGGGCGGGCCCGGCGGGCCCGCCCCCACCCGGGTTTGTCACGATCCTGTGCCGAAAGCGTCCTGCGGGGCCGGGAGCTGGTCGTGGGGCACCGCGTGGTCGTGAAACGATGTCCGGCATGCCAGCAACGCCGACGCCGAGTGACCCGGAGGGGCGCTTCCGCCGCCCGGACGCCTCGATGTCCCTGCTGACCACCGTCATGGAGCACTCGCTCGACGACGGGTACGCGGAGGCGGCCCGGGCGCGCGGGGCGGAGGGCAGCTCGCGGCTGCCGACGACGGCCAGGGGGCGGCTGGTGCTGGCCCTGGGGCTGGCGCTGGCCGCGGTCGTGGTGACGGTCGGAGCGGTGAACACGCACGCCGCGGCGCCCGTCCTGGCGCAGGAGCGGGACGCCCTGGTCACCCGGGTCAACGACGCCAACGCGGCGGCCGACGAGCTGCAGCGGCAGGTCGAGGAGGACCGCGACAAGGTCGAGCGGGCCCAGGACGCGGCGCTGCAGACCGGCGACGACGACGTGGCGGCGCGGCTGGCGGCGCAGACCGGGACGGGGGAGATCACCGGTCCCGGTGTCAAGCTGGTGATCGACGACGCGTCCGGCAGCGGTTCGGGCGGCAACGTGAGCGATCCGCGCAACACCACCTCGTACGGCAAGAACGGGCGGGTCAAGGACCACGACCTGCAGTACGCGGTGAACGGCCTGTGGCTGGCCGGCGCCGAGGCGGTCTCGGTGAACGGGCAGCGGCTGACCGCGCTGTCGGCGATCCGGGCGGCCGGTGACGCGATCCTGGTGGACAACCGGCCGCTGGTGCCGCCGTACACGGTGCTGGCGATCGGGGACGGGCCCCGGCTGGCGCAGGCCTTCCAGGACAACCAGGGCGGCCGCTACCTGAAGATCATCCAGGACAGCTACGGGATCCGCTCGACGGTCTCGACGCAGAAGTCGCTGACGCTGCCGGCCGCGCTGGGCGTGACGCTCCGGGTGGCCGGGCCGGAGGCGTCCGCCGAGCCGGGGGCGAGTCCGTCCCCGGGCGCGACCGCGGGTCCGAGCGCGAGTCCGAGTCCGTCGCCGTCGGGGACGGCCTCGGGGACGGCGAGGGCCGGGGTGCCGTCGAAGTCCGCGCGGTCGTCCGCGAAGTCCACTCCCACTGGAACAGGAGCTGCTACACCGTGATTGCCGTACTGGGTCTGCTGATCGGCGTGGTCGTCGGCGTTTTCGTGCAGCCGGAGGTGCCGAACGCGGTGGTGCCGTACCTGCCGATCGCGGTGGTGGCGGCGCTGGACGCGGTGTTCGGCGGCGTGCGGGCGATGCTGGACGGGATCTTCGACGACAAGGTCTTCGTGGTGTCGTTCCTGTCGAACGTCGTGGTGGCGGCGCTGATCGTGTTCCTGGGCGACCAGCTGGGCGTGGGGTCGCAGCTGTCCACCGGCGTGGTGGTGGTGCTGGGGATCCGGATCTTCTCGAACGCGGCGGCGATCCGCCGGCACGTGTTCAGGGCGTAGGGGGCTGCTGTGAGCGAGGAGCGGGAACCGCGGGAGCGGGACGCGGAGCCGGACGGGACGGCGGAGGTGCCGGAGTCGGCGCCGGAGCCGGAGGCCCCGGTGGACCCGCCGGAGGCGGTGGCCGGGGAGCCGGCCGGGGAGAAGCCGGCCGCGGCGGCGTCGCGGGAGCCGGTGGCGCTGCCGTCGGACGGGCGGACGCGGCTGCTGGCGGCGCTGTGGCCGCCGCGGGTGTCGCGGGGGCAGCTGGTGGTGGCGCTGCTGCTGTTCGCGCTGGGCCTGGCGCTGGCGATCCAGGTGCGCTCGACCAACGACCACAGCGAGCTGCGCGGGGCCCGCCAGGAGGACCTGGTGCGGATCCTGGACGAACTGGACGGCAAGCAGCAGCGTCTCCAGTCGGAGAAGACCCAGCTGGAGCAGTCCCTGGCGCAGTTGGAGAACTCGTCCAACCAGGCCAAGGAGGCCCAGGAGCAGACCCGGAGGAAGGCGGCCGAGCTGGGCGTGCTGGCGGGGACGGAGAAGGCGACCGGCCCGGGGATCGTGCTGACGATCGATGATCCCCAAGGGCAGGTGAAGGCGGATATGCTGCTGGACACCCTGCAGGAACTCCGAGCGGCGGGGGCGGAGGCGATTCAGATCAACGACGTGCGCGTGGTGGCCGGTACGTACTTCACCGACAACTCGTCGGGCGGCGGCGTGCAGATCGACGGCAAGAGCGTCTCGCAGCCGTTCCGCTTCACCGTGGTGGGCAACCCGCAGGACCTGACTCCGGCGCTGAACATCCCCGGTGGCGTGGTGCGCAGCCTGGAGAACCATCAGGCGAGGGCGACCATCGTCCAGCAGCAGAAGGTGCTGGTGGACGCGTTGGCCACGCCGAAGCCGTTGCAGTACGGCAAGCCGGCGGCGAAGTGACGGGGCGCGCTCCGTACGGTTCGTCAGCTGCGGGCGGCCCCCGGTGGTGGGTTTCCGCAGCGGGTCGGCGACACTGGGTCTTACCGTTCGTCAGTCCCCGGTCCGATGCCGGGCCCACCGCCACACCGAGCCTTGAACCCTGCCCCGCGGGCGGTTCTGTCACACGCAAGGGGATTCGCCCGTGAGTTTTTTCTCGAAGCTGTTCGGCCGGAACAAGAAGGCCGAGGAGGCGCCCACCGCGCGCTACCGGCAGGAGGAGGCCGGGGTGCCCCCGATGCGTCCGGCGCCGGAGGGGCAGCGGCCGATGTACCGGGACGACGTGACCCAGGGCGCGGGCGTCCCGACCGGGCAGTTCGACACGGCGTACGGCGCGTCGGTTGATTCGTCGGGCGGGCCGCGCATAGGTTTCGCGTCAGGACCCTCAACCTCCGGTGGAGGGTTTGTCCCGGACCCCTATGCCGGGCACGTCCAGTCGGGTGTGCCGCGCCAGGAGGCTGTGAACATGGCTGGCACCAGCCCGTGCCCGCGGTGCGGCAACCGGAACCCGGCGCAGGCCCGGTTCTGCTCGAACTGCGGCACTCAGCTGCGTGGCGGCGGGTTCCCGGAGGGGGCGGCCGAGACCACCTCGACCATCTCGATCTCCGGCATCGAGTCGTACGACCCGACGGCGACCTCGACGGGCGCCACGCCGGCGCTGTCGGCCGAGGTGATGGCGGCGATCGACGCGCTGCCGCCGGGCTCGGCGCTGCTGATCGTGCAGCGCGGCCCGAACTCGGGCAGCCGGTTCCTGCTGGACTCGGACGTGACCACGGCGGGGCGGCACCCGCAGGGTGACATCTTCCTGGACGACGTGACGGTGTCGCGTCGGCACGTGGAGTTCCGTCGGCAGCACGACGGCGGCTTCTCGGTCGCCGACGTGGGCAGCCTGAACGGCACCTACGTGAACCGGGAGCGGATCGACGAGGTGCTGCTCAGCAACGGCGACGAGGTGCAGATCGGGAAGTACCGGCTGGTGTTCTTCGCCAGCCACCACCGGGGGTACTGACCACTTCTCCGTTGGGAGCCCGAGTGACCCCACAGATTTCCACCCCGTCCCTCGGGGCCTCGCCCGTGCCGGCCTCCCGCCGCACGGGCGAGGCGCGCCGGCGGGGCGACGAGCTGCTGTCGATCGGCGCGGTGCTGGCCTTCCTGCGGGACGACTTCCCGGAGGTGACGATCTCCAAGATCCGCTTCCTGGAGGCGGAGGGCCTGGTCGAGCCGCAGCGCACCCCGTCCGGCTACCGGAAGTTCTCGTCGGCGGACGTGGAGCGCCTGGCGTACGTGCTGCGGATGCAGCGCGACCACTACCTGCCGCTGCGGGTGATCCGCGAGCACCTGGACGCGATCGAGCGCGGCGAGCAGCCGCCCGCGCTGCCCGGCGCGGAGGCCCGGCCGGGGCCGCTGGAGGAGGCGGACCGCGAGCTGGCGGCCGCGGCCGCCGGGCCGGGCGGGGTGCGGCTGGGCCGGGCCGAGCTGATCGCGGCGGCCGAGGCGCAGGAGCGCGAGCTGGTCGAGTGGGAGGCGTACGGGCTGGTGCAGCCGGGCCCGGACGGCGGCTACGACGGGGACGCGCTGCAGATCGCCCGGCTGGTGGCGGAGCTGGGCCGGTTCGGCCTGGAGCCGCGGCACCTGCGGGCGATGAAGGCGGCGGCCGAGCGCGAGGTGGCGCTGGTGGAGCAGGTGGTGGCGCCGCTGCGGCGCCACCGCAACCCGCAGACCCGGGCGCACGCCGAGGCGACGGCGCGGGAACTGGCCACCCTGTCGGTGCGGCTGCACGCGGCGATGGTGCAGGCGGGACTGCGGTCCAGGGGCTGAACGGCCGGTGGCGGGCGGGCGGCGGCGGTCCCGATCGGGACGGCCGCTGCCTGCTGCGCTTTCCTATCGGGGGCGCGCGCCCTAGGGTTGCTGGTGTGAATGAGCTCGACGTCGTGGGTGTCCGGGTGGAAATGCCCTCCAACCAGCCGATCGTGCTGCTGCGCGAGGTCGGCGGGGACCGCTACCTGCCGATCTGGATCGGGCCGGGGGAGGCCACCGCGATCGCCTTCGCCCAGCAGGGCATGACCCCGGTGCGGCCGTTGACGCACGACCTGTTCAAGGACGTGCTGGGCGCGCTCGGTCACCAGCTGACCGAGGTGCGGATCAACGACCTGCGGGACGGGGTGTTCTACGCCGAACTGGTCTTCGCCGGTGGTGTCGAGGTGAGCGCGCGCCCCTCGGACGCGATAGCGCTGGCGCTGCGCACCGGTACGCCGATCTACGGGAGCGAGGAGGTGCTGGCGGAGGCCGGCATCTCGATCCCGGACGAGCAGGAGGACGAGGTGGAGAAGTTCCGCGAGTTCCTGGACCAGGTCTCGCCGGAGGACTTCGGGGGCGGCCCGCAGTAGGCCGGGCCGCGCGGCGCCGCCGACCGGCGGTCCGCCGCTAGCCCGGGTGGTGGTGGGTCGCAACTCGGGGTTGCTGAAAAGTCGTTCCGCTACCCGCGCATGGGGCACGAATAACCACTCTTTGGGGTGAAGTTTGTGGAAGCCCCCGGCGTGGCGATCGTTGACGGTGCTCGGGCGACTGCCTACCGTCAGGTGATGGCCCGCCGGACGGGCCACCCGCAGCCCGGGGCCCGTCAGGGCTCCTGCGGGTCCCGTGGGGCCTGGGGCGGAATGGACGGAGGTTGGCGATGAGCGGCACCGGCGACGAGACGCGTTCCGGAGCGCTGTGCGCGGTGCACCTGCCGCGCGCCGGCCGGGCTCTGATCGGGCGGCCCTGGCGGCCCGAACCCGAGGCGGAGGAACTGCCCCGGCTCGGCCGCTTCCCGGCCGTCCAGCCCGGGCAGCCCGCGATCGAGCGGCTGGCCCCGACGTCCGCGCTGGTCGGCTACCGCGGCCCGACGGCCTGCGCCGCGGCCGGCATCACCTACCGGCAGCTCGACTACTGGGCGCGCACCGGCCTGCTGGAGCCCTCGGTGCGCTCCGCGTACCCGGCGGGCGCGCAGCGGCTGTACAGCTTCCGGGACATTCTGCTGCTGAAAATCGTCAAGCGGCTGCTGGACGCGGGCGTGTCGCTGCAGAACATCCGGGTGGCCGTCACCCACCTGCAGTCCGCCGACCAGGGCGGGCTGACCGGGCTGACCCTGATGTGCGACGGCGCGACGGTCTACGAGTGCACCTCGCCGCAGCAGGTGGTCGACCTGCTGAACGGCGGCCAGGGCGTGTTCGGCATCGCGGTCGGCGCGGTCTGGCAGGAGCTGGAGACCACCCTGGGGCGGCTGCACGGCGAGCGCACCGACACCGGCGAGACGCTGGTCGGCGACGACCCGGGCGACGAGCTGGCGCAGCGGCGCAACCGCGCGGTCTGAGGGCGCGGCGGGGGCCGGGGAACCGGCGGGCGCGTCCGGGTCGTCCTGGACGGTGTGTCGACGATCTTGAGGCGGGCGGGGCGGCGGGCCCGGAGCGGGTGGCGGGCGGTGCGGCCGGTGGGCCGGCGGCGGCAGCGCCGGTGGTTCCAGGCGGTGCTGCTGTGCTCCGTCCTCGGGCTGGCGCCGAATGCGTGGCTGTACCTGACCCAGTCCGCGAAGGTCGGCACGGTGGCGAGCGCGCCCGAGGCGCCGGTCGCGGTGGTGTTCGGCGCCGGGCTGGTGGAGGGCGAGCCCTCGCCGTACCTGGCGCACCGGCTGGACGCGGCACTGGAGCTGTACCGGGCGCACAAGGTGCGGGCGATCCTGGTCACCGGCGACAACGGCACCGTGCAGTACGACGAGACCGACGCGATGCGCGGCTACCTGATCGAGCGCGGGGTGCCCGCGGTGCGGGTGGTCGGCGACTACGCGGGCTTCGACACCTGGGACTCGTGCAGCCGGGCGCACCGGGTCTTCGGCGTGGACCGGGCGGTGCTGGTCAGCCAGACCTTCCACGTCCGGCGGGCGCTGGCGCTGTGCGAGGCCGCCGGGATCGACGCGTACGCCGTCGGGGTGGAGGAGTGGCACGACACCACCTGGAGGTACGGCGGGCTGCGGGAGACGGCCGGGGCGGTGAAGGCGGCGGCCGACGTGCTGCTGCGGCCGGACCCGACCTTCCTCGGGCCGCACGAGGACGGGGTGGTGCGGGCGCTCGCGGACGCGGCCCCGGCCGGGTAGGCCGGATTGTCGGTGCGGCGGGGGATGATCGGGCGGTGCGGACCGTGCCGAGCATCATCCACCTCGACATGGACGCCTTCTTCGCCGCGGTGGAGCAGGCGTCCAAGCCGAGCCTGCGCGGGAAGCCCGTCATCGTCGGCGGCCTCGGCGGGCGCGGCGTGGTCTCCACCGCCTCCTACGAGGCCCGGAGGTTCGGCGTGCACTCGGCGATGCCGATGGCGCAGGCCCGCCGGCTGTGCCCGAACGCGGCGTTCCTGACCGGCCGGTTCGACGCCTACCGGGCCAACAGCGAGATCGTCATGGGCCTGCTGCGGGAACGCTCCCCGCTGGTCGAACCGCTCAGCCTGGACGAGGCGTTCGTCGACCTGGAGGCCGGTCCGTACGGGCCCGCGCTGGCCGCCGCGACCACGCCCGCGGAAGCGGCGCAGCTGGTGCTGGCGCTGGCCGAGGACCTGCGGGCCGACATCGTCGAGCGCACCGGGCTGACCGCGTCCGTCGGCGCGGCCGGCTCCAAGCTGATGGCGAAGATCGCCTCCGAGCGGGCCAAGCCGGACGGGCTGGTGCTGATCGAACCCGGCACCGAGCGCGCGCTGCTCGCCCCGATGCCGGTGCGGGCGCTGCCCGGGATCGGCCCCGCCACCGAGCAGGCGCTGCGCCGCGCCGGGCTGACCACGGTCGCGGACCTGGCCGGGGCCGGCTACGAGGAGCTGGTCGCGCTGCTCGGGAAGGCGCACGGCGCGGGCGTGTTCCAGATGTCGCTGGGCTGGGACGAGCGGCCGGTGGTGCCCGACCGGGACGCCAAGTCGGTGTCGGTGGAGGACACCTTCGAGGTCGACCTCGCCGACCGGGACCGCATCGTGCGTGAGATCGAGCTGCTCGCCGCGAGGTGCGTGCGCCGGCTGCGGGCGGCCGGGCGCTCCGGGCGGACGGTGGTGCTGAAGGTCCGCCGCTTCGACTTCTCGACGCTGACCCGCTCCGAGACGCTGCGCGGGCCGACCGACGACGCGGAGGTGATCACGGCGACGGCGCGCCGGCTGGCGTCGCAGGTCGACGTCACGGGCGGGGTGCGGCTGCTGGGCGTCGGCGTCGCGCAGCTCGCGGACTTCACGCAGGAGGACCTGTTCGCGCAGCTGGAGCGGGAGGAGCGGGAGGGCCGGGAGGAGGACGCGGTGCCGGAGGAGGAGACGGCGGCGGTCGCGGAGCCGGCGGCGGCCGAGCCGGCGGCGCGGCGGTGGTGGCCGGGGCAGGACGTGACGCACCGCGAGTTCGGGCCCGGGTGGGTGCAGGGCAGCGGGGTGGGGCGGGTGACGGTGCGGTTCGAGACGCCGTACTCGGGGGTGGGGAAGGTGCGGACGTTCGCGGTGGGGGACGAGGAGCTGGAGGCCTCGGGCGCGCTGCCGCTGCGGGCGGCGGCGGGGTAGGGGCGGGGAGAAGGGACGGACCCCCGCGCCGATGCCCTTGGCGCGGGGGTCCGTTCACTGCTCGCGTGTGTCCAGGACGCGAGGGGGACGCCGTCAGGCGTCGGTCTTGGTGAGGGCCGGGGCGGGCTGCTCGGTGGGGGCCGGGGCGGGGGCGGACTTGGCGGCGCGGATGGCGAACGGGACGGCGGCGGCGATCAGGCACATCACGCCGGCCACCCAGAAGGCGCTCTGGTAGGCGTTCTCGGTGGGGAGCTGGACCGGGATCGGGAGCTTGAGGGTGTCGCCGGTGAGGATCGCGCTCATCACGGCGGTGCCGACCGCGCCGCCGACGGTGCGCAGGACGGCGTTCATGCCGTTGGCGATGCCGGACTGCTCGGCCGGGACGGCGCCGTTGATGTAGGCGGGCATCGCGGCGTAGGCGAGGCCGACGCCGAGGCCGAAGACCGCGGAGGAGAAGTAGAGGTCGAACTCGGCGCCGTGGCGCAGCGCCAGGTAGGCCATCGAGACGGCGCCGAGCAGGCCGCCGAGGACCAGCGGGAGGCGGGGGCCGCGGCGGGCGATCAGCAGGGCGCCGAGCGGGGCGGCGACCATCGAGCCGAGGGCGGAGGGCAGCAGCATGACGCCGGCGTGCAGGACGGTGGCGGTGAAGCCGTAGTGGGCGAGCTTCTCCGGGGTCTGCGCGAAGTTGCTGATCACCATGAACGAGCCGTACATGCCGAAGCCGATCAGCAGGCCGGAGATGTTGGTGAAGGCGACGGCGGGGCGGGCCATCATCGACAGGTCGACCAGCGGGTGGGTGACCTTGGACTCGACCAGGACCCAGACCAGGGCGACCACGGCGGCGACGGCGAACAGGCCGAGGGTGCGGTTGGACGTCCAGCCCCAGTGGTTGCCCTGGCTGACGGCGATCAGCAGGGCGGAGAGCCAGCCGGCCAGGGTGAGCGCGCCGAGCGGGTCGGCGCCGCCCTCCTTGTCGACGACCGGGTCGGCGGGGACCCGCAGGACGACCAGGGCGACCGCGATCAGGCCGAAGACCAGGCCCATCCAGAAGATCGACTTGTAGCTCCAGTGCTCCAGCAGCAGGCCGGTGGCGACCAGGCCGAGGCCGGAGCCGACGCCCATCGAGGCGGAGATCGCGGCGACGCCGCCGGTGACCTTGTGCCGGGGCAGCTCGTCGCGGACGATGCTGATCGCCAGCGGCAGCACGCCGCCGCCCGCGCCCTGCAGCACCCGGGCGACCACCAGCCAGGTGAAGGAGTGGGTGCCCACCGCGAGGGCCGAGCCGAGGACCAGGCCGGCCAGCGAGACCAGCAGCATGGGCTTGCGTCCGCGCAGGTCGCCGAAGCGGCCGAGCAGCGGGGTGAGGACCGCCGCGGAGAGCAGGTTGGCGGTCATCAGCCAGGTGATGTTGGAGCCCGAGACGTTCAGCTCGCGGGCCAGGCCCGGCAGGATCGGGACGACCGCGGTCTGCACCACGCTGAAGGCCAGCATGGCCAGGATCAGCGCGGGCAGGACCCGGGCACTGGTGGGCTTGGCGGCCGTGGGGGTGGGCTGGGGTGCCTCACGCACGGGGACTCCTCCGACGGGTTGCTTCAGACGGTTGCTACGCGGTGCTTCATGCAGGGGATGGTGCAGGAGCTGAAGCAACGATGTCGGGAGATGCTTCACTATGTCAAATATCGATTGGTGAAGCTTTGGCAAAGCGGCGGTCCCGGCCCGCCAAGGCGGACCGGGACCGGGGGCGACGCGCCGTCGCTCAGGAGCGCAGCGGCTCCGGGCGGGCGTGCTCGGCGCTGCCGTTCGCGGCGGCGGACGGCTGCGGCTTCGCCGCGGTCGGCGACTGCGGCTGCGCGTTCCACGGCTGGCGCTGCTGCGGCGCCTCGCCGTCCGGGCCGGCGGCCGCGTCGTGCACCTCCACCTGCTCGCGGCGCAGCTCCTCGCGGACCACCTCCTCCTCGGTGTACCGCTCCACCACCAGCCGCACCCGCTCGATCGGCGCTAGGTACTTGCGCACCACCGGGCGCTCCTCGCGCAGCGTGACCTCCTCGACCGCCTCGGCGATCTCCTGCTCGCTCAGCGAGGCCCGCTCCGCCTCCGAGACCGGGATCCGCTCCACCCGCACCCGCTCGCGCACCACCGGCACCCGGCGCTCCACCTGCTCGGTGGTCACGTACTTGCGCAGCCGGGTGGTGCCCACCGCGTGCCACTCGGTGGTGATGTCGATCCGCTCCTCGCGGCAGGTGATCTCCACCGGCGCGGTCGGCTCCACCGGCCCCGCGTGGGCGGCCGGCGCGGACCGCTGCCGCTGGGCGGGCTCGGCCTCGGCCGCCGCGAAGGCGGTCGGCGCGGCGGCGGCCGCCGGAGCCGGGGCGTGGGCGGCCGACGCGTGGGCCTGGGGGGCCGGGGCGGGGGAGGCGACCGGGGTCGGGGTGGAGGCGACGGTGCCGAAGTCGCGGTCCGCCGACGGCTCCTGGCGCGACTGCTCCTTGGCGGCCGTCCCGACCGCCGCCGCCTTCGCCGCAGGGGCGGCCGGAGCCGCCGGCCCGGCCTGCTCGTCGGTCGGGCCCGAGCCGGCGTCGCCCGCGTCCAGTCCGTAGTAGCGGTACAGCTGCAGCTCCTGGGCGGGCGAGAGGTGCTGGCCCACGCCGAAGTCCGGGGACTCCTTGATCAGCGACTTGTCGTACGGGACGCGCAGCTCGTCGCCCGCGAACTCGCTGGTGGTCAGCGGGACGAAGGCGTCCCGGCCGAAGATCCCCGTGCGGACGGCCGCCCACTCCGGTTCGCCGGTGGCGTCGTCCAGGTACACCTCGTCGACCGTGCCGATCTTGTCACCGTTCCGGTCGACCGCCTTGTGCCCGATCAGGTCGCGCGGATCGATATCGGTCTGCACGCTGTCCTCCAGTCCTGCCGCTCCTCGGGGATGTGTTCGGAGGCGGCCGGAGGAGCGTGTGGGGCCGCCACTCCACACCAAACGGCACGTAACGGACGGCGGCACTCCGGAAGCCGCCGTCCGGGGCAGATCACAGGGCCGCACCGGTGATCCGGAGGGCCCGCGCTGGTAACCTCGGAGGCGACCGCCGAGCCCGCTCGGGAGAGTCCCGAACCCGCCGGACAGGCGGGACGCGGGACGCCGAAGGAGCAACCCCTCCCCGGAATCTCTCAGGCATCCGTACCGAACGGGACAGGTCACTCTGGAAAGCAGGGCAGGACCGTCGGCACCGGAGCCGGCCGCTCCCCGCCCTCGCCGACGGTGCAAGCCGTCCGGGCCGGGCCCGGACGTGCGAAGCTCTCAGGTACCGATGACAGAGGGGGAGGCTGACGGGTTCGTACGCCCAGGCGCTCCCACGGCCGCCGACCGCGTGCGCACCACCGCCGGTCCGCGACCAGGAGGCCCGACCCCCATGAACGCCCAGCCGACGCTCAGCGACCTTGAGCAGGCCAGCCCCTTCGAGCACCGCCACATCGGCCCCGACAGCGAGGCCCAGCAGAAGATGCTGGCCCAGGTCGGCTACGCCTCCCTGGACGAGCTGTCCGACGCCGCCGTCCCCGACGCCATCCGCAGCCTCACCGCGCTCGGCCTGCCCGCCGGCCGCAGCGAGGCCCAGGTGCTCGCCGAGCTGCGCGAGCTGGCCGGCCGCAACCGGGTCCTCACCTCGATGATCGGCCTCGGCTACTACGGCACCTTCACCCCGCCGGTCATCCTGCGCAACGTGCTGGAGAACCCGGCCTGGTACACCGCCTACACCCCGTACCAGCCGGAGATCTCGCAGGGCCGCCTGGAGGCGCTGCTCAACTTCCAGACCGCGGTCGCCGACCTGACCGGCCTGGACACCTCCGGTTCCTCGCTGCTCGACGAGGGCACCGCCGCCGCCGAGGCGATGTCCCTGGCCCGGCGCGTCACCAAGGTCAAGGGCGGCGTCTTCCTGGTCGACGCCGACACCCTGCCGCAGACCGTCGCCGTGATCCGGACCCGCGCCGAACCGACCGGCGTCGAGGTCGTCGTCGCCGACCTGTCGAACGGCATCCCCGACGAGATCGCCGAGCGCGGCGTCTTCGGCGTGCTGCTCCAGTACCCCGGCGCGTCCGGCGCGGTGCGCGAGATCAAGCCCGTCATCGACCGGGCGCACGAGCTCGGCGCGATCGTCGCGGTCGCCGCCGACCTGCTCGCCCTCACCCTGCTGCGCTCGCCCGGCGAGCTCGGCGCCGACATCGCCTGCGGCACCTCGCAGCGCTTCGGCGTCCCGATGGGCTTCGGCGGCCCGCACGCCGGCTACCTGGCCGTCCGCGCCGCGTACGCCCGCAACCTGCCCGGCCGCCTGGTCGGCGTCTCCGTCGACGCCGACGGCAACCGCGCCTACCGGCTCGCCCTGCAGACCCGCGAGCAGCACATCCGCCGCGAGAAGGCCACCTCCAACATCTGCACCGCGCAGGTGCTGCTCGCCGTGATGGCCTCCATGTACGCCGTCTACCACGGCCCCGACGGCCTCGCCGACATCGCCCGCCGCACCCACCGCTACGCCGCCGCGCTCGCCTCGGGCCTGCGCGCGGGCGGCGTCGAGCTCGCCCACGACGCCTTCTTCGACACCGTGACGGCGGTCGTCCCGGGCCGGGCCGACGAGGTCGTCGCCGCGGCGCTGGCCGGCGGCGTCAACGTGTTCCGGGTCGACGGCGACCGGGTGTCGGTCTCCTGCGACGAGACCACCACCCGCGAGCACCTGGCGGCCGTGTTCGCCGCGTTCGGGGTCGAGGGCGCCGAGATCGCCGAGGACGCCGACGCGCTGCCCGCCGCGCTGCTGCGCGAGGACGAGTACCTCACCCACCCGGTCTTCCACAGCCACCGCTCCGAGACCGCCATGCTGCGCTACCTGCGCCGGCTCTCCGACCGCGACTACGCGCTCGACCGCGGCATGATCCCGCTGGGCTCCTGCACCATGAAGCTCAACGCGACCACCGAGATGGAGCCGGTCACCTGGCCCGAGTTCGGGCAGCTGCACCCGTTCGCGCCGGTGGACCAGGCCGAGGGCTACCTGACGCTGATCCGCGGGCTGGAGCAGCAGCTGGTCGAGGTGACCGGGTACGACGCCGTGTCGATCCAGCCGAACGCCGGGTCGCAGGGCGAACTGGCCGGCCTGCTGGCCGTCCGGGCCTACCACCGGGCCAACGGCGACACCCAGCGCGACGTCTGCCTGATCCCGTCCTCCGCGCACGGCACCAACGCGGCCTCGGCGGCGATGGCCGGCATGCGGGTCGTCGTGGTGAAGACCCTCGCCGACGGCGACGTCGACGTCGAGGACCTGAAGGCGAAGATCGCCCAGCACGGCGAGCAGCTGGCCGTCCTGATGGTCACCTACCCGTCCACCCACGGCGTGTTCGAGACCGAGATCACCCGGATCTGCGCGCTCGTCCACGAGGCCGGCGGCCAGGTGTACGTCGACGGCGCCAACCTCAACGCGCTGGTCGGCCTCGCCAAGCCCGGCAAGTTCGGGGCGGACGTCTCGCACCTCAACCTGCACAAGACCTTCTGCATCCCGCACGGCGGCGGCGGCCCCGGCGTCGGCCCGGTCGCGGTCCGCGAGCACCTCGCGCCGTACCTGCCCAACCACCCGCTGCAGGCCGAAGCCGGCCCCGCGACCGGCGTCGGCCCGATCTCGGCCGCCCCCTGGGGCTCGGCGGCGATCCTGCCGATCTCCTGGTCGTACGTCCGGCTGATGGGCGGCGAGGGCCTCAAGCGCGCCACCCAGGTGGCCGTGCTCAACGCCAACTACATCGCCAAGCGGCTCGCCCCGCACTACCCCGTGCTCTACACCGGCCCCGGCGGGCTGGTCGCGCACGAGTGCATCATCGACCTGCGGCCGCTCAGCAAGGAGACCGGCGTCAGCGTCGACGACATCGCCAAGCGGCTCATCGACTACGGCTTCCACGCACCGACCATGTCGTTCCCGGTCGCCGGGACGCTGATGATCGAGCCGACCGAGTCCGAGGACCTGCACGAGATCGACCGCTTCTGCGCGGCGATGATCGCGATCCGCGGCGAGATCGAGAAGGTCGGCGCGGGCGAGTGGGCGGCGGACGACAACCCGCTGCGCAACGCCCCGCACACCGCGGCCATGCTGGCCGGCGCCTGGGACCACCCGTACACCCGCGAGGAGGCGGTCTTCCCGGCGGGCGTCAACCCGGCGGACAAGTACTGGCCGGCGGTGCGCCGGATCGACGGCGCGTACGGCGACCGGAACCTGGTGTGCTCGTGCCCGCCGCTGGACGAGTACGACGCGTAGGCGCGCAGCGGATGACGGAGGCCGCCCGTCGGGGGAGATCCCCGGCGGGCGGCTTCTGCGTGCGGCCCGCCGCCGCGCGCAGTTCCCCGCGCCCCTGACGGGGCGCGGAGGGACACGCCTCCGGCGGGGGGACGGACGCGCCTTCGGCGGGGAGGGACGCCTTCGGCGGGGAGGGGCACGCCTTTGGCGAGGGGACACGCCTTCGGCGGGGAAAGGAGGGGGCGCCTTCGGCGGGGGGACACGCTTTCGGCGGGGAAGGGGCATGCCTCCGGCGCGGGAGGGTGGGGGCGCCTTCGTGAGGTGGGGAGACGGCTTCGCCGGGGAAAGGGTGCCTTCGGCGGGGAGGGGGAGACGCCTTTGGAGGGGAAGGGGTGCGCCTTCGGGGGGAGGGGGAGGGGGAGGGGGAGGGGAGGCCTGCCTGATGGGGCGGGGAGGGTGGTGGTCGGCATGCTCGCCGGCATCCGGCGCCGGGCTTTGGGGGAGTGGGGGAATGCGGAAGCCGCCCGGTGGGGGCGGCTTCGGTGGGGGTGGGGCGGGTCAGGAGTAGACCGGGCCGGTGAACTTCTCGCCGGGGCCGGAGCCGGGGGCGTCGGGGACGAGGGAGGCCTCGCGGAAGGCGAGCTGGAGGGAGCGGAGGCCGTCGCGGAGGGGGGCGGCGTGGAAGTTGGAGATCTCGGGGGCTCCGGCGGTGACCAGGCCGGCCAGGGCGGTGATCAGCTTGCGGGCCTCGTCGAGGTCCTTGTCGGCGTCGCCGTTCTCGGCCAGGCCGCACTTGACGGCGGCGGCGCTCATCAGGTGCACGGCGACGGTGGTGATCACCTCGACGGCGGGGACCTCGGCGATGTCGCGGGTCAGGTCGTCGAAGCCGAGGGCCTGGTCGGACTCGTGCGCGTGGTCGGGCTGGCTGGTCAAGGTGTCACTCCGAGGGGGGTGCGAAAGCGCGGTGCGGTACGGAAGGAGCGTACAAGGCGGGCCGGGCGCGGCCGGAATACCGGTCGGGCGGAGAACGCTGGTATGATTCGAGACTGACCGGCCAGGAGACCCTTCGGGGTGCCCGGCCAGCAAGTGGAGGCTCCACTCAGGAGGCCCGAGAGGGCAACCGCGACAGTCTCCCACCTGATCGGCCGAAGGGTCGGCAGGTTCGGTCCGCGACGAGCGCCCGTGCGGGAATGTTCGTCGGCAGCGGTGCCCGCGAGGGCATCCCGGAACGTGTGGAGCCCCGCCTGTACCGTGCGGGGCTTTTTTCGTGCGATCGGTGACCTCTCCGGCGGAGGGGCAGCGGAGCATGAATGAAGCCCCGCCCAGTGGTCGAAACCACTACGTGCGACCGCCGCCCGACGGCCGCATCGGAAAAGGTGCAACCGAGGAGGCCCCATCAGCACCGAGCCCCGCATCAACGACCGGATTCGCGTCCCCGAGGTGCGACTCGTCGGTCCCAGCGGCGAGCAGGTCGGCATCGTCCCGCTCGCGAAGGCGCTGGAGCTTGCCCAGGAGTACGACCTGGACCTGGTCGAGGTCGCCGCCACGGCGCGCCCGCCGGTGTGCAAGCTCATGGACTACGGCAAGTTCAAGTACGAGTCCGCCATGAAGGCCCGTGAGGCGCGCAAGAACCAGGCGCACACGGTCATCAAGGAGATGAAGCTCCGGCCGAAGATCGACCCGCACGACTATGACACCAAGAAGGGTCACGTCGTTCGGTTCCTCAAGCAGGGCGACAAGGTCAAGATCACGATCATGTTCCGCGGTCGTGAGCAGTCCCGCCCCGAGCTGGGCTTCCGACTGCTGCAGCGGCTCGCGGACGACGTCCAGGACCTGGGCTTCGTGGAGTCCGCTCCGAAGCAGGACGGCCGAAACATGATCATGGTTCTCGGCCCGCACAAGAAGAAGACCGAGGCCATGGCCGAGGCCCGCGCCGCCGCTGACGCCCGCAAGGCGGAGCGGCTCGGTCGCGGACCGGCCGCGGACGACGCCGACGACGAGGTGGCGGAGGTCGAGGAGACCGAGGCCGTCGAGGCCGAGGCCGACGACGCCGCCGAGGTCGCCGACGACGCCGCTGCCGAGGTCGAGCAGCCCGCCGAGGCCGCCCAGGACGCCTGACCCCCGGGTCAGGAGCCGGGCTGCCGAGGCACCCGGTTCCGGGGCGTCCCGCCCTGGAGACGAGATCCATCCAGTTCCGGCCCGCGCCGCACGGCGCGGGCCGGAACGGACCGACGAGGAGATACGGCGACATGCCGAAGCAGAAGACGCACAGCGGCGCCAGCAAGCGCTTCAAGATCACTGGCTCCGGGAAGGTGCTGCGCGAGCGTGCCGGCCGTCGCCACCTGCTCGAGCACAAGCCCTCGACGCTGACCCGCAAGCTGGCCGGCAACGCCGAGATGGCCCCGGGCGACGCGAAGAAGATCAAGAAGCTTCTCGGCAAGTGATCGCCCGCCCGCGACCCGGTCGCGGGCACCAGCTGATCCTTACCGACCGAATCGAATAACGGACCGCCGGCACGACCCGAGGTCCGGAACCAAGGAGTAATGAAGTGGCACGCGTCAAGCGGGCAGTGAACGCCCACAAGAAGCGCCGGGTCATCCTCGAGCGGGCCTCCGGCTACCGCGGTCAGCGTTCGCGCCTGTACCGCAAGGCCAAGGAGCAGGTCACCCACTCGCTCGTCTACAACTTCAACGACCGCAAGAAGCGCAAGGGCGACTTCCGCCAGCTCTGGATCCAGCGCATCAACGCCGCTGCCCGTGCCAACGGCATCACCTACAACCGCTTCGTCCAGGGCCTCAAGGCCGCTGGCGTCGAGATCGACCGCAAGATGCTGGCCGACCTCGCGGTGAACGACTCCGTGGCGTTCCAGGCCCTGGTCGAGGTCGCCCGGAAGGCGCTCCCGGAGGACGTCAACGCCCCCAAGGTCGCCGCCTGATCCAGGCACTCGCCCTGAGAGCGTTCCCCGGACCCGCAGGCCGCCCGGCCTGCGGGTCCGTCGCGTATCGCGCCCCAGCCCGTCCGTGACGAAGATCGTGAGCATGAGCACCGAGACCCCCCTGCTGACCTCCCTGCGCTCCCCGCGCGTCGTCGCCGCCCGCCGCCTCGCCAAGCGCAACCAGCGCGGCAAGGAGCGGCGCTTCCTGGCCGAGGGCCCGCAGGCCGTGCGGGAGGCGGTGGCGTTCGGGCGGCTGCCGGACGGCGAGCACGCCGTGGTCGAGGTGTACGTGACGGCGGAGGCCGCCGGGCGGCACGCCGACATCGTGGCCGCCGCGCGGGCGGCCGGGCGGCCGGTGCTGACCGCCACCGAGGAGGTCGTCGCGGACATCTGCGACACCGTCACCCCGCAGGGCATCGTCGCGCTCTGCCGGTTCATCGACATCCCGTTCGAGCAGGTGCTGGCGGCCCGGCCCAAGCTGGTCGCCGTCCTCGCGCACGTGCGCGACCCCGGGAACGCCGGCACCGTGCTGCGCACCGCGGACGCGGCCGGGGCGGACGCGGTGGTGCTGACCGACGCCTCGGTGGACCCGTACAACCCGAAGGCGGTGCGGGCGTCCGTCGGGAGCCTGTTCCACCTGCCGGTGGCGACCGGGGTGCCGGTCGAGGAGGCGGTGGCCCGGCTGCGGGCGGCCGGGGTGCGGGTGCTCGCGGCGGACGGAGCGGGGGAGCGCGACCTCGACCGGGAACTGGACGAGGGCACGCTGGAGGGCCCGTGCGCCTGGGTGTTCGGCAACGAGGCCTGGGGCCTGCCGGAGGAGACCCGCGCGCTGGCGGACGAGGTGGTGCGGGTGCCCATCCACGGGCACGCGGAGAGCCTGAACCTCGCGACGGCCGCCGCCGTGTGCCTGTACGCCTCCGCGCGCGCCCAGCGCTCCCCGCGCGGGTGTCGCGCCGAGGCCTGAGCGCGCTAGGGTCGGTTCCTGGGCCTGCGAGGGGGCGGGCGGGGGAGGACACCCATGGGCGGCGTCAACTGGGCACCGGTCGCACCCGACGACCTGCCCGACGGACTGGTGGTCGCGGACGGACAGGGCCGGGTGGTGGTCTTCAACCGCGCCGCGGAACGCATCACCGGTCGCTCCGCGCACTGCGCGATCGGCGTCGAGCTGGCGCTCGCGCTGCCGCTGGAGGACCTGGAGGGCCGCCGCTGGTGGCCGCTCACCGACCCGTACGGCGGGCTCGCGACCCGCACCGGGCAGCCCGAGCGGAACCTGCTGCTGGACGGCCGCGAGGTGCTGGTCTGCGCCCGGTACGTGCGCGACGCGCCGCGCGGACCGGTCCGGCAGGTGGTGGTGACGCTGCGCGGCACCGAGGCGCGGCGGCGCACCGAGCGCTCGCACGCCGAGCTGATCGCCACCGTCGCGCACGAGCTGCGCTCGCCGCTGACCAGCGTCAAGGGCTTCACGGCGACCCTGCTGGCCAAGTGGGAGCGGTTCAACGACGGCCAGAAGCGGGTCATGCTGGAGACCGTCGACGCCGACGCCGACCGGGTGGTGCGGCTGATCGCCGAACTGCTCGACATCTCCCGGATCGACGCCGGCCGGCTGGAGATCCGCCGACAGCGGGTCGACCTGGCGGCGGCGGTGCACCGGCACGTGGCCGGCAAGGTCGCGGCGGGCATCCCCGCCGAGCGCTTCGACATCCGGGTGGACGGGCCGCCCGCCGAGCAGTGGGGCGACCCGGACAAGCTCGACCAGGTGCTGGCCAACCTGCTGGAGAACGCGGTCCGGCACGGCGAGGGCACCGTCACCATCGAGGTCGGCCCGGCCAAGGAGCTGGTCGAGGTGCCCGGCACGCCGCCCCGGGTGGTCGAGGGCACCTCGGTGACCGTCAGCGACCAGGGCGCGGGCATCCCGGAGGAGGCGATGCCGCGGGTGTTCACCCGGTTCTGGCGCGGCTCCAAGCGCGGCGGCACCGGCCTGGGCCTGTACATCGTGAAGGGCATCGTGGAGGCGCACGGCGGGGTGATCCGGATCAGCCGGGCCGACGGCGGCGGGGCCAGGTTCCGGTTCGTGCTGCCCGGCGGCGTCCCCGACTTCATGCTCTGACCCGCTGCCCGGCGCGGTCCGTCGCGGTGGCCGGTCGCGGCCTGCGACTACACTCGACCCTTGGCGTTCTTGGACGCCCGGCGACGCAGCAGACCTGATCACGAGCAGGAGCACGGGAAAGATAGAGATGTCGGCACCCAATAAGTCGTACGACCCGGTCGAGGTCGAGGCCCTCAAGCCCGAGGTGGTGGAACAGGCCCGGGACGAGGCGCTCGCCGCCTTCGCCGCCGCCGCCGACCTCGACGAGCTCAAGCAGGCGAAGGTCGCGCACACCGGCGACCGCTCCCCGCTGTCGCTCGCCAACCGCGAGATCGGCGCGCTGCCCCCGCAGGCCAAGGCCGCCGCGGGCAAGCTGATCGGCCAGGCCCGCGGCGCCGTCAACCAGGCGCTGGCCGCCCGCCAGGTCGAGCTGGAGGCGGAGCGCGACGCCCGGGTGCTGGTCGAGGAGGCGGTGGACGTCACCCTGCCGTACGGCCGCGTGCCGCGCGGCGCCCGGCACCCGCTGACCACGCTCGCCGAGCGCATCGAGGACACCTTCGTCGCGATGGGCTACCAGGTGGCGTCCGGCCCCGAGGTCGAGGCGGAGTGGCTGAACTTCGACGCCCTCAACCTGCACGCCGACCACCCGGCCCGCTCGATGCAGGACACCTTCTTCGTCGAGGCGCCCGACGGCACCGCCGACTCCGGCATGGTGCTGCGCACCCAGACCTCCCCGGTGCAGATCCGCGCGATGCTGGCCGGCGAGCCGCCGCTGTACGCGGTCAGCCCCGGCCGGGTCTACCGCACCGACGAGCTGGACGCCACCCACACCCCGGTGTTCCGCCAGGTCGAGGCGATCGCGGTCGACGAGGGCATCACCTTCGGCCACCTCAAGGGCACCATCGAGGTGCTGGTGGAGAAGCTGATCGGCGGCGGCCTCGAACTGCGCTGGCGCCCCTCGTACTTCCCGTTCACCGAGCCCAGCGCCGAGATCGACCTGCAGTGCTTCGTCTGCCGCGGCGCCTCGGTGGGCAACCCCGACCGCCCGTGCCGGACCTGCTCCTCGGAGGGCTGGATCGAGCTCGGCGGCTGCGGCGTGGTCAACCCGCGGGTGCTGGTCGCCGCGGGCATCGACCCGAGCCGCTACAGCGGATTCGCGTTCGGCCTGGGCCTGGAGCGGATCCTGATGAACCGCCACAACGTCGCCGACATGCGCGACATGGTCGAGGGTGACGTCCGCTTCACCCTCCCGTTCGGGATGGAGATCTGATGCGCGTCCCGCTTTCCTGGCTGCGCGAGTACGTCGACCTGCCGGCGGGCGAGACCGGCCGCGACGTCGCGGCCCGGCTGGTCCGCGCGGGTCTCGAGGTGGAGACCGTCGAGCAGCTCGGCACCGACGTCAAGGGCCCGCTGGTGGTCGGCGAGGTGCTCTCCATCGAGGTGCTGACCGGCTTCAAGAAGCCGATCCGGCACTGCTTCGTGAACGTCGGCACGGCCAACGGCACCGGTGAGCCGCAGGAGATCGTCTGCGGCGCCACCAACTTCGAGGTCGGCGACAAGGTCGTGGTGATCCTGCCCGGCGGCGTGCTGCCCGGCCCGTTCCCGATCTCCGCCCGGCAGACGTACGGCCACACCTCGGCCGGCATGATCTGCTCCGCCCGCGAGCTCGGCATGGGCGACGACCACAACGGCATCATCGTGCTGCCGCCCGAGTACGAGGCCGGCACCGACGCGATCGAGCTGCTGCAGCTGGTCGACGAGGTCCTCGACATCGCGGTCACCCCCGACCGCGGCTACTGCCTGTCGATGCGCGGCGTGGCCCGCGAGGCCGCCGCCGCGTACGGCCTGCCGCTGGCCGACCCGGCGCTGCTGGACGTGCCGCCCGCCAACTCGTACGGCTACCTGGTGAAGGTCGCCGACCCGGTCGGCTGCGACCGGTTCGTGGCGCGCACCGTGACCGGGGTCGACCCGGCCGCGAAGTCGCCGATCTGGCTGCAGCGCCGCCTGCAGAAGTCCGGGATCCGCCCGATCTCGCTGGCCGTCGACATCACCAACTACGTGATGCTGGAGGTCGGCCAGCCGCTGCACGCCTACGACCGCAACCGGGTGGACGGGCCGATCCAGGTCCGCCGGGCGGTGGCGGGCGAGGAGCTCACCACGCTGGACGGCGTGAAGCGCGTGCTGTCCGCCGAGGACCTGCTGATCTGCGACAACTCCGGCCCGATCGGCCTGGCCGGCGTGATGGGCGGCGCCACCACCGAGATCCTCGACCCGGTCGTCGACGCCGAGACCGGCGCCGTCACCGGAACCACCGAGATCATCGTCGAGGCCGCGCACTTCGAGCCGATCGCGATCGCCCGCGCCGCCAAGCGCCACAAGCTGCCCTCCGAGGCGTCCAAGCGCTTCGAGCGCGGCGTCGACCCGGAGGCCGCCCGGGCCGCCGCGCAGCGCGCCGTCGACCTGCTGGTGCTGATCGCCGGCGGCACCGCCGAGGCGGGCGTCACCGACATCGCCGCCCCGCACCCGGTGCGCACCATCCCGATCGACGCCGACCTGCCCGACCGCGTCGCCGGCGCCGAGTACGGCCGGGAGACCGTCACCCGCCGCCTGCAGGAGGTCGGCTGCTCGGTCGTCGGCACCGACGTCCTGGAGGTCACCCCGCCGTCCTGGCGGCCCGACCTGACCGACCCGTACGACCTCGCCGAGGAGGTCATCCGGCTGGAGGGCTACGACAACGTCCCGGCCCGGATGCCGGTCACCCCGCCCGGGCGCGGCCTGTCCGAGGCGCAGCGCTTCCACCGGCGGGTCGGCGTGGCGCTGGCCGGCGCGGGCTACGTGGAGATCAATGCGTACCCGTTCGTCGGCGAGGCCGCGTTCGACGGCCTCGGGCTGGACGCGGACGACCCGCGCCGGCGCACCGTCAAGCTGGTCAACCCGCTGAACGACGCCGAGCCGGCGCTGCGCACCACGCTGCTGCCGGGCCTGCTCGGCGCGCTGCGGCGCAACGTCGGGCGCGGCAACACCGACCTGGCGATCTTCGAGACCGGCACGGTGTTCCTGCCCAAGGCCGAGCAGAAGGTCGCGCCGAGGCTGCCGGTGGACCGCCGCCCGACCGAGGAGCAGCTCGCCGAGCTGGACGCCGCCCTCCCCGACCAGCCGCGCCGGGTCGCCGTCGCGCTGACCGGCGAGCGGCTGCCGTCCGGCTGGTGGGGCAAGGGCGCGCCGTCCGGCTGGGCCGACGCGGTCGAGGCGGCCCGGGTGGTCGCCGCCGCCGCGGGCGTCGAGCTGACCGTCCGGCAGGCGCAGTACGCGCCGTGGCACCCGGGCCGGTGCGCCGAGCTGCTGGTCGGCGACGAGGTCGTCGGCCACGCCGGCGAGCTGCACCCGCGGGTGGTCAAGGCGCTGCACCTGCCGGAGCGCACCAGCGCGATGGAGCTCGACCTGGACCTGCTGTTCGCGGACGGCCGCCGGGTCTCCGGCCCGCCGGTGTCCGCGTACCCGGTGGCGACCCAGGACGTGGCGCTGATCGTCGACGCGGGCGTGCACGCGGCGGACGTGGAGGCGGCGCTGCGCGACGGCGCGGGCGAACTGCTGGAGTCGCTGCGGCTGTTCGACGTGTTCACCGGCGAGCAGGCGGGCGCGGGCAAGAAGTCGCTGGCGTACACGCTGCGCTTCCGCGCCGCGGACCGGACGCTGACGGCGGACGAGGCGTCGGCGGCCCGGGCGGCGGCCGTCGCGGTGGCCGACGAGCGCACCGGCGCGGTGCTGCGCGGGGCCTGACGGCCCGTCGGCGGTGACGGAGCCCCGTCGCACCCCCCGGGTGGGGGAGCGGCGGGGCTCCGCCGTGCCCGGGGTCGGACGCGGGTGGTGTCCGGCGGCACCTGCAGGATCCGGGCCGCCACGGGGCCGAAAGCCTTGCGGGGGCCGGGTTTTGTGCGGTCGGGCCGGGAGGTGCTACGTTCTCGGTGTCAGCCTTCGAACGCGCCCCCGCGGCAGCGTCGGAGGCTTTTTTCATGACTGGTCATGGATATCTGGCGCTGCTGCGGCAGCGGGAGTTCGCGGGGTTGTACGCAGGTTTCACGCTGCTGGCGGGGGCCGGGACGCTGTCCGGGTTCGCGTTGGGCGTGCTGGTGCGGGAGCGCACGGGGTCGCCGTTCCTGACGGCGGTGAGCATGTACGGGTCGTCGTTCGCGGCGGTGCTGGGCGCGCTGACGCTGATGTCGGTCGCGGACGGGGCGCGGCCGCGCCGGACGCTGGTGGCGCTGCACCTGCTGGCGCTGGCGGCGACGGCGGCGCAGGCGGTGCCGGGGCTGCCGCTGGTGGCGCGGTTCGGGTTGCTGCTGCTGGTGGGGTTCTTCCAGTCGCTGGGCACCGGGACGCGGATGGGCCTGCTGGCGGAGATCGTGCCGCGGGAGGGCTACGCGCGGGCCCGGTCGCTGATGAACGTCAGCGCGGGCGGGGCGGCGGTGCTCGGTTTCGCGCTCGGCGGGGTGCTGCTGAGGCTGCTCTCCCCGTACCGGCTGATGGGCGCGGCGGCCGGGTTGACGGCGCTGGCGACGGTGGTGGTGGCGGTGACGGTGCGGGAGCGGTCGGTGCGGCCGCCGCGCCGGCCCGGGCTGCGGGAGACCTGGCGGGGCAACGTCGAGCTGCTGGGCCGGCCGGGGCGGCGGGCGCTGCTGCTGAACCTGTGGGTGCCCAACGGGCTGGTGGTGGGCTGCGAGGCGCTGTTCCTGCCGTACGCGCCGGGGGAGGCGGGGACGCTGCTGGCGGCGAGCGCCGCCGGGATGCTGGCGGGCGACCTGCTGGTGGGCCGGCTGCTGGACGAGGCCCGGCGGGCCCGGCTGGCGTACGGGCTGCGGCTGCTGCTGGCGGGGCCGTTCCTGCTGCTGGTGGCGGGGCCGCCGGTGTGGGTGGCGGCGCCGGCGGTGGGGCTGGCGGGCGTCGGGTTCGCGGCGACGCTGCCGTTGCAGGAGCGGCTGCTGGCGCTGACCCCGGACGCGGCGCGCGGCCAGGTGCAGGGCGTGGAGTCGGCGGGCCGGATCGCCTGGCAGGGCGTCGGCGCGGCGCTGGCGGGCGGGGCGGCGCAGCTGGTGGAGGTGCGCTGGGCGATCGGGGCGCCGGCGGCGGTGTCGCTGCTGGTGACGGTCCTCTCGCGGCCGGCGGTGGTGCGGGAGGGCCGGGCGGCGGCGCCCGGGCCCGGGGTCACAGCCGTCGGTGCATGACGTACAGGTCGACGTAGCCGAGGCGGGGGTGGTGGAAGCCCTCGGGGACGGTGCCGACGACCTCGAAGCCGAGCGAGCGGTA
This sequence comes from Kitasatospora sp. NPDC015121, assembly GCF_055562955.1. Lineage (NCBI taxonomy): Bacteria > Bacillati > Actinomycetota > Actinomycetes > Kitasatosporales > Streptomycetaceae > Kitasatospora > Kitasatospora sp. NPDC015121. The sequence continues at coordinate 392,775 of NZ_JBVHEH010000004.1, read as the reverse complement.
GAGGCCGACGGCCGGGGCGTTGGAGGCGACGACGGCGTTGAACTGCATGGCGCGGAAGCCCTGCGCGCGGGCCCAGCCCAGGGCCTCCGCGCACAGGGCGCGGCCGGTGCCGCGGCCGGCGTGGTCGGGGTCGACGATGAAGCTGGCGCTGGCGACGTGGCCGCCGTTGCCCCACTGGTTGTTGTTCATCTTGGCGGTGCCGAGGACGGTGCCGGTGGCCTCGTCGACGGCGACCACGGTGCGGTTCGGGGCGGACAGCATCCACCAGCCGCGGGCGGTGTCGGACGTCAGGTCGGTGGGGTAGGTGAAGGTCTCGCCGGCGGCGACGACGCGGTGGAAGAACGGCCAGACGGCGGCCCAGTCCTCCGGGGTGGCTTCGCGGATCTCCATCCGGCCCAGCATGGTCGCTGCCGGGGCCGGTGGCCAGCGGTTTTCCGCGCGGGGAGGCGGGCGGGAGGCGGGTCGGTGGCGGATCCGTGGCGGGTCGTTCACCGGAACGTCGTGCACCGGATGCCGTCGGACGTCTTGCGGCGGCGTGATGCGGACGCTTCAATCCTCGTTAGGAAACTTTCCTAACCCTCATCCGCGGGCTCCCCCCGCCCGCGGCCGGCACCCAGACGGAGCGTCAGATGCACCCCAGCAAGCACCGCACCGCTCGTAGCGCCCGAACCGCCCGCGCCACCCGGGCCGCCCTCGCGGTCCTGGTCGGCGCCCTCCCGCTGACCCTGGCCGCGGCCGGGACCGGCCACGCCGCCGCCCCCGCGGCGGGCGGCACGAGCGCCGTGCGCGCCGCGGCGGTGGCCGCCGTCGGGCTGGACGACCCGGCGAAGAAGGAGATCGCCATGGAGCTGGTCTCCTCGGCGGAGAACTCCTCGCTGGACTGGAAGGCCCAGTACAAGTACATCGAGGACATCGACGACGGCCGCGGCTACACCGCGGGCATCATCGGCTTCTGCTCCGGCACCGGCGACATGCTGGAGCTCGTCCAGCACTACACCGACCTCAAGCCCGGCAACGTGCTGGCCAAGTACCTGCCCGCGCTGAAGAAGGTCAACGGCACCGACTCGCACTCCGGCCTCGGCAGCGCCTTCGTCAACGACTGGCGCACCGCCGCCAAGGACACCGTCTTCCAGCGGGCCCAGAACGAGGAGCGCGACCGGGTCTACTTCAACCCGGCGGTCAAGCAGGCCAAGGCGGACGGGCTGCGCGCGCTCGGCCAGTTCGCCTACTACGACGCGATCGTCATGCACGGCCCCGGCACCAGCTCCGACAGCTTCGGCGGGATCCGCGCCGCCGCCCTGAAGAAGGCCAAGACCCCCGCCCAGGGCGGCGACGAGGCCACCTACATCAAGGCCTTCCTGGACGCCCGCAAGGTCGTCATGAAGCAGGAGGAGGCGCACGCCGACACCAGCCGGGTCGACACCGAGCAGCTGGTCTTCCTCAACGCCAAGAACTTCGACCTCAACCCGCCGCTCAAGTGGAAGGTCTACGGCGACCCGTACGAGATCAAGGCCTAGCCGCCCGGCGCCCGGACGACCGGGCGCCCACCCCGGTACCCGAACGGCCCGGCGACCGCACACGCCGGGCCGTTCGTCCCGTCCGCCACCGCGGCCGTCGCCGCTCGCTTCGCTGACGTACAGTCAGCACACTTGCTCCGCACGGTTGTTACGGATCGGACACATTCGGTGCGGACGCCCCCCACGGCTCGTAGCGTCGCCCCTGACCCGTGTCCGTCCCGAGGGGAAACCATGCGCCGCATCCGAGCGACCGCCGCCCGCCTGACCGCCGTGCTGGTGCTGGCGCCGGTGTGGGGGGCGGCGGTGGCGGGCTGCGGGCCGGACGACGCCGGCGCGGCGCTGAGCGCGGACGAGGTCCGGCGGGCCGCGCTCGGCGACGTCGAGGTCACCGCCTGCCGGGTCGACGACGAACTGCAGTGGCCCTCCGCGACCGTCCGGATCACCAACCACACCGCGACCACCAGCAACTACGTGGTGCAGATCGCCTTCGAGGACGGCAGCGGCCGGCAGGTCACCGTCGGCGTCGCCGCCGCCAGCTCCGTCCCGCCCGGCCAGGACGCCCTCGAACGCGCCCAGGGCACCGCCGACCCGTACGGCCCGGTCAGCTGCCGGGTCGCCGACGTCGCCCGCTACGCCAGCCCCTGAGCGCGGGCCGGGCCCCGGGCACGGGCCGGGCCCCGGGTGCGCGTCGGGCCGCCCGCGTCACGAAGTCGGGGCGGCCCGGCGGGAGGTGACGGCGGGTCAGGACGCCGTGTAGTCGTAGAAGCCGCGGCCGGACTTGCGGCCCAGCAGGCCCGCGTCGACCATCCGGGAGAGCAGCGGCGGGGCCGCGTACAGCGGCTCCTTGTACTCGTCGTACATGAGGCCCAGCGTCCGTGACGTGCAGTGATGACCGCTCTATGGCGTTGACCTGGGCCGGGAGTCGCCTCACTGTTCCCCATGGCGCCCCTGGCTTCCTCGAACTGTGCCTCCCCGGACGCTCCCCAGAAGGGGCGGCTCCCCAGATTCTCCCCGGGGAGCATGGGCGGCGAGCAGGCCTGCACCCCCTCGATTAGGGGGTACAGGCCGGCTGGGCGGATCAGTAGGATGCCGACACGCCTCCCACAGCGAGGTGCATCCAGTGATCCAGGTTCCCGCTGGTGGCGCCCGATGAGAGCGGGCGCCACCAGCGGGCGATCAGGGGCCCGGCCGCCGAAGCGGCCGGGCCTTCTGTGTGGACGTCTCAGCCACCCCAGTTGGTGTCGTTGGCGGTGTAGGTCGTGGTGGGCGACGGGGTCGGCTTCGGCGCCGGCGCCTCATCCGCGTGCGCCGTGGTGACCGCGAGGCTGAGGAGCGCGGCCGCGAGGGCGCCGACCATCGCGGGGATGGCCCTGCTGAGCTTCATGTTGACTCCGATCATGTGGTGACCGCTGCTGGCAACGCCCGTTGCTGACAGGCGACTTGCCGTGCGCTTGGCGGCTTGAGCAACGATCTCGCACGAAGTAGTTGCACGGCAAGGAGTCTGGTGGTTCATTCAGATGAACCTGCACTTGGATGCAATCGACTGGGGATCATGGACATCGACATCAGCCCTGAGGCCCGTGCCCTGTACGCCCGGGTGGCGGCTGGCGAACCCATCGCCGACGACGACCAGGACGCGGCCTGGCAGCTGCTCAACCGTGGGTTGCTGCGCGAAGACCCGGGGCGCGGGCTCACCCTCGTCGATCCCGGCTATGTCGGTGCCCGCTGGGAGGCTGAGTACCACGGACAGGCCGCCGCCCTGCTGGCCCAGGCGGCCGGAATCAGCGACCTCCTCGCAGACCTGCGCCAGGCGTTCGATGGCCGCACCACCGACCCCCGGGCCGGACTGATCGACCTCGTCCGCGGATCGGCGGCGATCAACGCGCGCATCGGCCAGCTGCTGGACGGCTGCACCGGCGAACTGCTCGTGTGCCAGCCGGGCGGCGCCCGCAGTCGCGAGACCCTGGAGGAGACGAAGGACCGCGACATCGACACGATCCGGCGCGGGGTTGCAGTCCGCACGCTCTACCACGCCGACGCTCGGACGGGCGAGGCCACCGAGCTGTGGGTGCTGGAGATGACGAAGGCCGGCGCCGAGATTAGGACGCTTGCCGAGCCCTTCCAGCGGATGATCCTGATCGACCGGTCGATTGCGGTCATCCCTGGGAACTCGATCCTCACCACCAGTCGCGAGGCGGTCGCCTACGTCGTCAACGACCCCGGCGTGACCGGCTTCCTCGCGGCAAACTTCGAACGCGACTGGTCCAGGGCAACGGCCTGGACCGGGGCGGAGGAGAAGCCCGTGCTGACCCCCCGTCACGAGCAGATCCTGCGCGCCCTCGAGCAGGAGCAGAGCTACGAAGCGATCGGGAAGCAGCTGAAGGTCAGCTCGCGGACAGTGGCCGTGCAGGTGGCCGAAATGAAGGAGATCCTGGGCGTCGACACCCTGTTCGGGCTGGCCTGCAAGTGGCGGGTGCTGGCTCACTGAACTGGCACTCGCCTCAGCGCGGCGGCGATCCGGTTGACGGTTTCGGCGGGCGCTGAACCGAGCTGCACGAGCGGGCAGTCGGACGCCATGGCGCCCACGTCCAGGCCCAGCGAGGGCAGGACAATCTCGTGCCGGGCCAAGGCCGCCCGCAGGCTATTGGCGGCGGCCTCGGCTTCGGCGGCTGGTTGTGCTGTCACTGGCGCTCCGGTGCTCGGCCCCCCGAGTGGGCTGGACATCTTATCGAACGTGTGCCCGATAAGTGACGAATGCATGATGCAGACTTTTGATCATGTACAGGTGAATGTCAACGGGTGTCACCAGCCCGAGGCAGTCGCCGCACTCCCACCGAGCAGCAGCTCCAGCAGCGGCGAGACCTCGGCCAGCGCCTGCGGGCGCTCCGCGTCGAGCGCGACCTCAGCCAAGAGCGGCTGGCCGAACTCGCTGGCCTAGATCGGCAGACCATCGGCTACTGGGAGCGCGCGCAGACCAGTCCTGGGCTGGACGAACTGACTGCTGCGGCAGCAGCGCTCGGCGTGCCAACGTGGCGGCTCCTCCGCGACGAGACCGAGTAACTACCCGCCCGCCGGCGCCAAGCCGCCAGCCCGGTTGCGCTCGTCGGCGATCCGCTTCGCGGTCGACTCGCGCAGATGCCACTCCGGCTGGCCCATCGACAGCAGCCAGCTGTCATCGGGGGCGAGCACGCCCCACAGCTGCGTGCCATCCCCCGAGACCCGCAGCGGAGCTGCCCGGTAGACGTCGTGCTCGCCGGCGCTCACGCCGGCCGCCGGGTGGTGCGCTCGGTCAGGTAGCGCTGGCGGTTGATCCAGTCGTGCGCGCCGCCCCGGTCCCACCATGCCACCGGCTCGCCGTCGTCCACCACGAACGCCTTGGCCTCAACATCCCAGACGCCCCAGAGCCGGACGCCGCGCTTGGATGCGGGGAGTTGCCGCGGCTCGAAGCGGCCCTCACGCCACTGCAGCAGCTCAGCCATGGCCGAGCTCCAGGTGCGCGGTGCAGACGACGACCCCGAAGTCGTGCGCGCCGTCAGGCGTCTCGCCGGGGACGGTGATGGTGCCACCGGGGTGGAGCGGGGGCTCGGTGGAGCCGCAGGTGATGCAGGCCTCTCCGTGGAGGCGGGCAGGGCTGATGCCCTGGTCAGGCGGTGTCGCTGTCACGTCCTCTACGATCCCCGCCCGGAACCGCAGGAAGTGACACAACCTGTAGCACTTGTCAGACGGCCTTTGCCCAGCGGGCCATCGCCAGCAGCTCCTCGTCGCGGCCGCGGCTGAGCCGCACCAGGGTGGCGAGTTCGGCCCGGACCTGGCCGTGCTCGCGCACGTGCTGCGGCGCGATCCGGCGGGCGACAAGCAGGGACTCGCGGGCGTGCTGCGGGCGGCCCAGCGCTATCTGCGCCCGCCCGAGGTCGATGTAGTAGTGCGAGCGGCGCTCGGCGGGCAGGTCCCGGGGCGGTGCCCAGCGGCCGGCCTCCGCTACCGCGCGGCCGAGGTCGGCCGGGTCGGCGAGCTCGACCGCAACTGCGAGCTGGTGGATTCGCACGGAGTCCGGGCCGACCGCGGTCCCGTCGTACAGCCGCTCCGGCACGGAGCGCACCAGCCGGTCGGCCTCGGCGAGGTGCAGGCGGGCGCTGTCCGGGTCGACGGCCCGGCCGGCAACGACGGCGGCCCGCATGTGCAGGGCCGCGGCGGCGGCGGCTAGCGGGACCGTGGTGGGTGGGGGCATCCGGTCGGCGGCCCGCTGCAGGGCGCGCAGTCCGGTGCCGAGCTGGCCGGTCGCGAAGAACACCTCGGTGCGGACGTACGCGGCGGCGGCTGCGAGCGCCTGGTCTTCGGCGAGGTCGGCGGCCCAGCGCATCAGCTCGACCAGCCTGGCCGACAGGTCCCGGTAGCCGTACTTGTAGGCCGCGGCGTCAGCAGACCGGATGGCTAGGGCGAGGAATCGAGCGGCTCGCTGCCGGTCGGCGCCGACGGTCTGGTCGACGGCGCGGAACAGTTCCTCCAGCAGCGCCGGCACCCGCTCGGCGAGGTGGCTGTACTGCGAGTTGACGCGGGCCTGCGTCATCTCCCCCACCGCCGTGGCGAGGGCGTACAGCGGCCGCACCGGGCCGTCCTCCGGCAGGTCGTAGGCGCTGATCGCGGCCTGCAGTGCGGGGATCGCCTGGTGTACCCGGGAGTCCGTGCGGCCCGGCCCGCCGGCCAGCTCTTCCGGGCTGGTGCGTAGGGCCCGGGCGAGGGCGTCGAGGACGGTGTCGCTCGGCGTGCGGGTCCCGGCTTCGACGGCGCGGATCATGCTGACGGAGACGCCGGAGGCTTGGTGCAGTTCGTGGCGGGTGAGGCCGGTGGCGGCGCGTGCGGCGGCTACGCGGTACCCGAGGTGGGCAGCGCTGGTTCCGGGCATACTGAACTCCGTTCCGTGCGACCACTCGGAACGGTACTCGCGCTGTCACAACTCGGGTGCCAGAACCGCCTCGTAGCGTGCTGCGGGGCGGTTCTCAGTTCTGTCGGATGATCAGGTTGGCCAGCTCGGTCAGCGAGTCGATCGTCCAGTCGGCGTCCGGGGCGGTGGTGGTCAGCCCGATCGGGCCCCGGCGAAGGTGCGCAGCACGCAGACCGGCCGCCCGGGCGGGAGCGACGTCGTTAGCCGGATGGTCGCCGACGTATACAATCTGCTGCCCGTGGCCCGGCGCCCAGCCGACGACCCGCTCGAAGAACTCGGGGGACGGCTTGGAGACGCCCCACTCTCCGCTGGTGGCGATCGCGTCGGCGGGCAGGTCGAGCCCACGCAGCAGGCTGGTGACGGCCGCGTTCTGGTTTCCGGCGATGCCCACCCACACTCCGGCGTCGCGCAGATGCTGTAGCGCGGGCCGGACGTCCGGGTAGAGGTCGGTCTCATCCAGGTGGTCGCCTTGGCCGGCGGCTTGGCGGGCGCGCCACTCTGCGCCGACGTCGCAGCCTGGCCTTAGGATCCGGATCGCTTCGGCGTTGTCGAGCCCTTGTGCGAGGACGTGTCCGACGAGGGCGGACATGGTGTGCTGCGGGACGTTCAGCCAGCGGGCCCAGTCTGCCCAGTATCGGGTGTCGCTGGTGAGGGTCTCGCCGATGTCGAACACCACAGCTCTGATCATGGACGCCAGGGTAGCCGGGACTCCACCACCCGGTCAGCGCCCGCTCCTACACTGTCCGGGTGGACCTCCCCGACGACCTGATCGAGCTGCAGCGTGCCCGCCTGGACGCCGAGCAGCAGTACGCCGAGTACGTGCACGAGGTGGAGACGCGGCGCCGGGCCGAGCACCCGACGGACGTGGTGGCCCGGCGGTCCTGGACGCCCGAGGAGCACGCGGAAGCGGAGCGGCTGCGCGAGGCGCTGGCCGCAGCGACCGACGCCGTCCGCCGGCACCCCGCCGTCCTCGCCGCAGGTGCTGGCCGGCACGTGCTGGTGCAGGGCGTGCTCCGTGCCGCGAAGGAACTGGTGGCGGCGGGCTGAGGCCGGGCGTACGAGGCCGCGCCCTGCACATGATCAGGGGCAGGACTCGCCGAACTTCACGGCCTTCAGCATCACCGGCTGGCCGTTCAGAGCTGCGCCCGCCGCCGGGTCCTGCGCACACACCTGCCAGTTCGACTCCACGATGATCACCCGCGACTGCGATGACGCGTCCTTCGCCGACAGTGACGTGTTCTTCGGCAGCATGTCCCGCACCGCCGACACCGCCTTCCCCTTCACATCCGGCATCGACGCCCCAGCCTTCGGCGTCGAAGCGCCCTGATCCGCCGCCGGGCACTGCTCGTCGAGCTTCACCGCCGCCATGTCGATCATCGTGCTGGTCGGCTGCTGGCCGGCCGCGGGCGCCTGCGAACACACCTTCCAGTCCCGGTCCAGGATCTGGTTCCGCGACCGGCCGAGCGCGTCGTGGGACTTCAGTCCGTAGAAGCCGGCCGCCTGCGCCTTGTCCTGCGCGGCCTGCAGGCCCATGCCGGTGAAGTCCGGAAGGTCCGCGGTCTTCTGCTCGCTGGCCGAGGGCACCGCGGTCTGGGATGCGGCCGGGGGTGCAGCGGCGGGCGTGGTCGAACTGTTGCCCGTGCTGGTGGCGGGCGGGTCGCAGGCGGTCATGGCGGCTGCTGCGAGAAACAGCGCAGCGGTGGTGAGGGTGGCTCGGCGCATGGTCAACATCCCAGGGGTGGCGGGCAGATGCTGGGACCGTAGCGACCATGGGAGAGCGGTGTTGGTGGTGTGGCCGGACCGTGACCGGTTGGTTGCACGGCAGGCGTCTGGCCCCGACGCAACGAACCGCCCCGCCGCCCGGAGGAGACGGGGCGGCCGCAGCAGGACGTCAGTGGTGCCGGAGTAGCGTCACCAGAGCGACGACTGCGGTGACTCCAGTGCAGACCGCGACGATCATCTTCACTGGCCAACGGCGCCCTTCCAACTTGCGAAGGCGCTGCTCCTGATCAGCGAAGCGGGCCTCGTGCTGTTCGACCAGGAGCCTCACCCGGGCTGCCTCCTGCTTGTCTTGGGCAGACCTCTCGTCATAAGGCTGTGACATTATGACCCCTTGCCGTGTGTCGGGTGCTCTTCAGCGGACGACCACGGCGCGCCGGGGGGACTGAGCCTCCCCCCGGCGCACCTTTTCTTGGGTGGCCGTGATCCATGGTGCACGCATTCGCTTAGTCATCCAACTCAAGTACGTATACGTATTAAATGACCCTAGTGGCGATCCTATTCAAGTCATCCCAATGGCCTGGCATTGACACGCCCTACTCTGACTCAGTTGGAGCTGCGGCTTAGCGATACTGATCAAGAGTGATCAAATGTGATCGGTTTAGTCGCAATTTCAGCATCCGAGGGCCGTGTAATTGCATGGGCGTAATTGAGGGCGAATTCCATAGCGGCCTAATGCAGGCTTGTTGGAATGCCGATGAATTCGCCTGACGTCATTGGCACGACCCCAAGCTGATGCCTTGGCCGGATTCAGTCTGGGGACACCCCGCAGGCGCCCCCGGGCACGACGAAGCCGCCCCGCCCGGCCTCCGAAGAGGCGGGCGGGGCGGCCAGTTCGAGGAAACCTGCCCGGCTCCTGGCTGCGCCCGGTACCGTCCGGGACGTCCCGTCGCCTGTTCTTGGGGGGTACCCGTGCGTCTCCGCGCCGCCGCCACCGTTCTGCTGCTCGCCGCCGCAGTAGCCACCGCCTGCTCGAGCGCCTCGAGCACCACGTCGACGTCCTCGGCGCCGTCGGCCGCATCCGCGCCGGCCGCCGTTCCGCAGCAGTCAACGTCCGCCCCCGCCCCTGCGGGCGCGGGCGGCCTGCCGCCGAAGCCGGACGCGTCCACCACTTCGAAGTACATCGCGGCGCTGAACACCATCGACCCGGACATCGTTCACGGCAAGGAGGACACCGCCGTCAACCGGGGCCGAGACGAGTGCTCATCCATCAGCCAGGGCAAGGCGGAAGACGACCTGATCCAGCTGGCGCAACAGCGGTTCACCAGCCCGAAGCACCCTGAGGGTTTCGGCCCCAAGGCCGCAGCGCAGATCCTGGAAGCGGTGCGCATCTACATCTGCCCAGCCTCCTGATCTCGGGCACGACGAAACCGCCCCCGCTCCGGCGCGAAGCCAGGGCGGGGGCGATGTACTGCGATGCCGAGTGGCAGGCCCTGCGCTGGGCAGGGCGATGTACTGCGATGCCGAGTGGCAGGCCCTGCGCTGGGCAGGGCGATGTACTGCGACGCCCGAATGGCAAGCCCGCGACTAGGCGGGCACCCGCGGCCGTGGCCTCGGTCTTTGGATCATCCCCGATGGGAGGGTGGTGCTCGACCATCATACCGCCTCCTGACGTCCCGTCACGGCCGCACGACCGGCACCAGCGCCACCCCCGTCGCCACGATCCCCAGCACCGTCGCAGTCGCCTGCAGCCGCCGCTGGCCCACCCGTCGCACCTCCTCCTCGGCCGCCTGCGCCTGCCGCAGCTCAGCCAGCATCCGCTCGTGCTCGGCCAGCCGGGCCGTGTGCTCCGTCAGGATCTGCCCGGTCTGCACATCCGCCTGTCGGCGCAGGGCCAGCTCGCCGCGGATCTCGGCCAGCCCCGTCTGCAGCTCGCCCCTGATCTCAGCCAGCCCGACCGCCAGGGCAGTCAGCGGGTCGGGCGGCGGCGGCGTACTCACTCACGCGCCGCCGGGTCCAGCGGCGGCAGCGCGGCCCGGGCCGGGGCCTTCTTCGCCCAAGCGGGAATCCAGCTGTCCACCAGCGGCAGCGCCAGCAGGCGGGTGACGGCGCTGGAGACGCCGAGCACCACGCTGAGACCGGGCAGCGTGTCCGGCAGCCCGGCGGTGTGGACGAGCAGCGGCATGCCCGCGAGGAGGCCAGTCGCCACCGCGAAGGCGGTACGGATCGTACGGCGGCGCGCGTCAGAGATCGCCATGGTCAGTTCCCCTTCGGGGCGGTCGGCGCCTTCGGCGCGGTCGGGGCGGCGGCGACGGTCACCTGCAGCTGGATCGCGTCCGCGAGCGCGACCCGGATCTGCTGCGGGATCGCCTTGACCGCCGCGTGGAGCTGCGGCACCACCCACTTCAGCGGGTGATCGCCCGCGCTCTCCGGGGTGTCGGACAGGGCCTGGACCAGCCAGTACAGCGTCGCGTGCGACAGGTCGTTCTTCTTCTTCTCGATCGCGTTCATCACGGCCTGCTCGATCTGGGCGAGCTGGTCGGGCGTCAGTGCGGCCAACGGGTCCTCCTCGGGGAGTGCGGTGGGGTTGGTGGTGGCGGCCCGGGTGCCGCCCAGGCGCGGGTCGGCGGAGACGGTGCCCTCCGGATAGGCGGGCACGCCGTAGCCGTAGACGGAGGAGCGCTGCCGGACGCGGCGGTACACGCCGTCGCCCTCGGCGGATCCGCCGGAGTTGCTGTTGGCCTCGACCGTGGTGATCGTCGTCGCGTCGTACGCCACCACCACGCCGGTGTGGGTGCCGCCGTCGGGGCCGAGGTAGAACGGGCCGCCGAGGACCGGGTAGTTGGACCAGCGGCCGCGCTGCCGCCACCAGGCGACCGCGACAAGGCAGGAGGCCGTCATCGGCCACAGCGGCTCCAGGCCCGGGGTCCGGTGCGCGCCCCAGGCCTGGAAGGTGGCGCACCAGGGCTGGCCGTCCGACCACTCCAGGCCCGGGGTCTCCCGGCTGTAGCGCTGCCGGTTGTTCCACGTGCCGTCCGGGTCGCGGCCCTCGTGCTGGCCGACCTGGCTGAGCAGCAGGCCGACGAACTGGTCTCTCACGGCAAGCCTCCAGGCATGCTGAGGGCCCCGGCGCCGAGGTGGCGGCGGGGTGCGGGTGGGGGTGGGTCAGGTGAGCGGGACGTCCGTGGTGGTCGCGGTGACGGCGAAGTCCGTGTAGTGCCGCAGCACCACGTCGGTGCCGGTGGCGGCCAGGGCGCGGGCGATGTCGTCGGCGGAGCGGATCCCGCCGGTGTACCGGTCGGTGGCGGTGGGCCAGCCCGGGACGTCCTCGGCGGAGGTGAGGGCGTACACCGCCCACTCGCCGGGGTCGGTCGCCTGGCGGGCCACGGCCATCAACCACAGCTCGCCGACGGCGTCGGGCGAGCCGGGCTGGGTGGGGGCCGCGCGGCCGGCGCGGCCGGCCAGGTACTCCTCGGTGGCCAGGTGGTCCAAGTAGCGGGCGAGCTGGGCGGGGTCGGTGGTGACGACGGTGGTGACGCTGCGCACGGGTCTCCTAGGTGATGGCGCGGATGAGCTGGGTCTGGGCGTGGACCGTGCCGGAGCCGCTGGTGCGCTGCGCTTCGATGGTGAGCCGGTACTGCGCGCCGAGGGCGACGGCGGCGGGCAGGGTGCCGGTCCAGTCGAGTGCGCTGCCGGCGGCGACGGTGGGGCCCCACGGGGTGCCGTCGATGGCGAGGCGGATGCTGCCGGCGCCGCCGCCGGAGGTCGCGGTGGCGAGGGCCACGCGGATCTGGTTGGTGGAGCGGGTGTTGGTGCAGGACGCGATGGTGGTCCAGGCGGCGGCGGCGGTCTGGGGCCAGCGGGTGAGGTCGGCGTCCAGGGGCGGCATCAGGGCGTCGGCGCCGGTCATGTCCGGCCGGGAGGCGCGCAGTTCGCGCAGTTCGGCCTGGAGGGCGGCGATGGCGCGCCCGTAGTGGTCGGGGCGCGGGGGGAGCTGGTTGGTGCGGGAGGTCACGCGGTCTCCAGGAGGATGGGGGCGAGGCGGTCGGCGGCGACGTCGAGCTCCCAGGCCCAGGCGCGGGCGGTCGTGGTGATGCCGGCGGGGTGGCGGGGGGAGGAGTCGATGTCGATGGTGACGCTGTCGCCCAGCGCCCAGTCCCGGCCCAGGCGCGGTGCGGCGCTGGCGGCGGCGGTGACGCTCCAGGTGCGGGTGCCGGTGCCCATCAGGGCGAGGGCGGCCGCGGCGTGCTGGTCGAGCTGGCCGGTGTCGGTGATGCCCTGGGCGGGGGTCCAGCGGTACTCCCAGCGGCACCAGCCGGCCGCGATCAGGGCGGCGGCGGTGTGGGTGGTGCTGGTGGCGCGCTGTCCGTCGGCGCGGTCGCCGCGGGCGAGGACGGAGGTGGCGCCGCGGCCCCGGGTGTAGGCCTCGGACAGGGTGTACGTGGTGATGCAGCCGGGCATGTCCCACACCGTGCCGGGGACGGGGTCCTGGGTGCCGATGGCGGGGCGGATCCGGAGGACGAGCTGGATCCGGGTCTGGGCGGCGTCCGCCCACACGGGGTCGATCGTCCACTCGGGGCCGCCGTCCATCTCGCTGATCTCGGTCAGCGCGGAGATGATGGTGCGGTCGTCGGCGTCGGCCATGGTGTAGGTGATGGTGCTGCCGGTGGCGACGGTGTCCAGGAGCAGCGGGGGCCCGTCGATCATGGAGGCGGCGGCGAGCGCGGCCATGATGCTGGTGGGGTCGGCGGTGGCGGTGTAGTCGCCCGGGTAGCGGGCGTCCAGGTAGGCCTCCGGGGTGGCGGCGGCCAGGTCCAGGACGCTGTTGGAGCCGCCGTCGCGGGTCAGGGTGATGCCGGGCCAGATCGGCGTGCCGGTGTCGGTGTCGAGGGCGACGAGCATGGTGCGGCCCGGATCGGTCGCGGCCTCCCACTCGTCCGGGGCGCCGCCCAGCGCCAGCGCGAAGGTCGAGGAGCGGCTGGCCCCGATCGCGCGGGCGAGCGGCTGGGTGGGTGACAGCGCCCGCAGTTCCTCGACCACGGCGCCCGTGCGCAGGTCGCAGGCCAGCCACGTCAGCTCGACCATCAGGCCGCCGCCTCGTACTCGATGTTCCAGTGCAGGCGGCTGTTCGCGGACGCCGCGAGGGGGATGGCGTCGGTGACGTTGCTGAAGAAGTAGCTCGTCTGCGTCTTCACGACGAACACGGCGGTGCTCGCCCCGGCGGGGATCTCGACGACGCCGACGTACTCGTTGTTGCCGGTGACCACGTAGTCGGCGGTGCCGACGGTCGTGATCCCGAGGTTCGCGGCGGCGACCGGCATCGAGAGCGACCAGCCGCCGGTGCCGGCGCTGGTGGTGCTGCCGAAGGTCAGGGATCCGTACCAGTGGATCTTGCGGCCCATGCGGGTCCAGCGGCTGGTCAGCGACCCGTTGGACAGGGTGGGGGCGGTGCCGGTGGTGGTCCAGACCGGGGTGTGGGTGGTGTAGTCGCCCAGCGCCGCCCAGACGGTCCCGGTCCAGTACTCGGGCTGGCCGCGCACCGTGTTGTACCGGGCCTGGCCGACGTAGACGCCGGCCAGGGCGATGTCCGTGCTGGAGGAGACCGGCAGGATGCCGCCGGGGGCGACCGTGACCTGGCGGACCGTGGCGGAGACGGTCGCCGATCCGGTGCCCCCGGATCCGGTCGGGGGGACGGTGACGGTCGCGAGCGGGATGTAGATCTCGGTGGCGCCCGGCGTCGGCGCGGACGGCGTCGCGGACGGGGTGCCCGCCAGCAGCACCACGTCGCCCTTGCGCAGGCCGGTGCCGTCCACCGCCGTGTCCCACACCCGCAGGTACACCAGGTCGATGCGCGACCAGGTGGCGTGCGCGGCGCTCAGGGTGCCGGCGACGGACGCCGGGATCTGCGCCCGGTACAGGCCCTGCCCGGACCGGTAGAGGGCCGCGGTGCCGGAGCTGACGTTGACGGTGGTGCCGGCGAGGGTGACGGTCAGGCCCGCGTCGCCGGGCCGGGTGCCCGGGCGGGAGCCGAGCGCGGTCCCGTCGGCCATCACCAGCGCCGAGTCCATCCGGCGCAGCTCCAGTTCGTCGTACGCCAGGCCGGGCAGCCAGGTCGGGTCGGTGGCCATGGGGGCTCCTCTCAGATCCAGGCCGAGCGCATGGTGGCGGTCAGCAGGGCGGCGGGGTCCGATCCGGCGGAGGACCACTGGACGGTGACGGTCTGTCCCGGTGGCACCTCGGGCCACTGGCCGGACAGGTAGCGGCGGCGGGAGACGCCGCCGAGCATCACGGTGCGGCGGTCCACGTCGAGGGTGAGCACGTCGCCGGCGCCGAGGGTGTCGGTGTAGGTGAGCTGCCGGGTGGTCCCGTCGGGGTACTGCGCCAGCAGCACGAACCCCGGCACCGGCCCGGTGACGGTGAACAGGGGCCGGGCCGCGACGCTGCCGGCGTTGGTGAGGGTGAGCTGGCCGCTGGAGCTGCCGGAGGTGATGACCAGCGGGAGCGTGATCGGCAGGCTCACCCCGCCGGTCGCGATCGGCAGCCCGGTCGAGGGGGACTGCACGGTGGTGGAGTAGCGGCGCGGGTCGGCCGCGGTCAGCAGCACGCTGTACACCGCGATCCGGTCGGACACGAGCTGGATGAGCGGCTCGCCGGAGCGGCGCACCAGCGACTGCTTCGGGATGCTCTCGCCCACGACCAGCAGGGTGTCCGTCAGCGAGGCGGCGGCCATCAGCTGCTCGACCGCGGCGTCCAGGGACGCCAGGTCGGGGGCGATGATCGTCCCCGCCAGGGTGATGGCCCGGGCGGTGAGGTAGGTCGGCCCCGCCCAGGCGCCGTGGTCCGCCTCGCGGTCGCTGTACTGGGTACGCACCCCGGCGCCGGGCCAGCCCTTCAGCCCGTCGGTGCCGATCGTCCAGGCGACGCCGGCCGAGTCGACCTGGCCGAGGGTCAGGGCGCCGAGCTGCACCGTGCGGCCGCCGAGCTGCTGTCCGGGGACGTACCCCATGCCGCCCCTCCTCTCAGCCGATGAACTCCAAGTGGCGGACCAGGTCCGCGACTTGCTCCTGCGAGGACTGCTGGGCGCCGTGCAGGTGCACGGTGGTGGAGCGGGAGTGGTCGTAGCTGGCCGACGTACCCGGGGCGGGGCCGGCGAACTGCCGGGCCGGGATGAGGTCCCGGGCGACCGGCAGCAGCCGCATCCCGAACTCGGACGCGACCTGGCCGAGGATCTGCTCGGCCCGGCCGCGCTTGCGCGGGTCCATCGGGATGTACGCTTCCCGGCCGGCCTCCGCCCACAGGATCGGGCGGGAGGAGAACCCGGCCTCCCGGCCGGTCAGCCCGGACGCCGCCGCGGTCACCCCGCCGTACGCCATGCCGGTGATGCCGCCCCAGGCCTGCTGGATCGGCAGCGCCTTCCCGGACCCGGTCACCATGTAGTCCTGGAAGACCGTCACCCGGACCTGCCGGCCGGTGATCGAGTTGATCATCTGCTGGATGCGGACCGTCCCGTCGAACGCGTCGTTCAGCGGAACGGTCACCTTGACCTGCTTGCCGTCGGGCAGCCTCTCCACCCTGTAGCCGACGGCCTCCAGGTCCTGGATCGCGGCTGACCCGGGCGCCGCGATCTTGATGGTCTTGCCGGGCGGCACGTCCTCCACCGCCTGCTGCACCGCCTCCAGCTCCCGCACCGTCTGCTGCGCGGACGGCGACAGCACCGCCGTGGATACGGTCTCCGGCACCCGCGCGTACGCGGCCGTCAACGCGGTGATCTGATCGGCCGTCATCCCGGCGGCCTTCATCGTCGCCTTGAGGGCGGCGATGTCCTGCTCCAGCACGATCTGCGCCTGCTCGGAGGAGCCCGTGGACTTCACGACCGCCTCGGCGTGCGCCATCGCCGCACCGGCCGCGTCCAGGAACGCGCCCTTCACCGCGCGGCCCTTCTCGGTGGTGATGTCGAGGGTCGCGCCGTTGTCCTTCACCGCGTCCCGCAGCTCCTGCAGCGACTGCTGGTAGCGGATCGCCGACGACGCCACGGAGATGTTCGCCCCGTTGAGCTGGTCGAGGCTGTCCTTGAGCCGGTCGGCCTCGGTGCGGGTGTCCTGCATCTCCTGCGCCGTCTTCTCGTACGCCGAACCGAGGCCCTGGGCGCCGTTCTTGGCCGCGTCCACCGCGATCGCCTCGCGCTTGGCGGACGCCAGGGCGCCCTCGGTGGCCGAACTCATCTCGTCCAGCGCCTTCGTCACGGTCCCCAGCTCCGTGACCCGCGCCTTGTCGGCCTCCGACAGGCCCGCGATCTGCGCCCGGACCCGGTCCGCCGCCTCGCCGCTGCCGAGGATCGCGTCCGTCACGTCCTTCGTGTTGATCTTGAGCTGTTCCGCCGCCCGCAGGACCCCGCGCTGCTCCAGCTCGTGCGCCACCCACGCCCGGGTGGCCTGCCCGACCGCCGCACCATCGGCGCGCACGGCCTCCGTCAGCGACTCCTGCTTCTCCTTCGCCTCAGCCGACTTGGACCCGAAGAGCGTCAGGGCCGCCCCGGCGACCGCCAGGACGACGCCGAGCACGCCAGCCGCCTTCATCGTCATCGACATGGCGGACGCCACCCGGGGCATCGTCGTCGCCAGCTCCGTCAAGCTGGTCCGGAACGCCGCCACCCTGGGCAGGGCCAGCATCAGGCCGCCAGCCAGCAGCGCCACCGCACCGCCCAACGCCAGCACGGCGACCGCCGTCGTCTGCGCCCAACTCGGCAGCGCTGAGAAGGCGTTGACCAGCGAGGTGATCCACTGCACCACGTCGCGCAGCACCGCCGTGGCCTCGGTGCCGCCCTGGATCAGCGCCACCTCCAGCGAGCCCTTCAGCTGCTCCAGGTCGCCGGCGAGGTTGTCCATCTGGATGCTGGCCATCCGGGCGGCCGCGCCCTGGTCGTCGACCGCGGACCGGTAGCGGTCCACGCCGGAGGCGCCCTGCTCGTAGAGGATCGTCGCGGCGCGCACCGCGTCGCTGCCGAAGATCACGCCCATCGCGGCGTTGCGGGCCTCCGGGGTGAGCTGCCCGAAGGACTCCGACATGCGCTGGGCCAGCTCGGACAGACCGACGAAGCGGCCGGTCGCGTCGTAGGCCGAGAAGCCGATCTGCGCCATCGCCTCGGCCGACTCCCCGGACTGCGGGACCAGGCGCTGGAGCATGACCTTGAGGCTGGTGCCGGCGTCCGAGCCGATCAGCGCGTGGTCGCTGAACATCGCCAGCACGCCGGCGGTGTCCTCCAGCGTCAGGCCGGTCTGGTGCGCCAGCAGGCCGCCCATCCGCATGGACTCGCCCAATCCGTGCACGTCAGCGGCACTTTTGTTGGCCGCTGCGGCGAGGACGTCGGCGATGTGGGTGACATCCCGGCCGCGCAGTCCGAACGTGTTCATGCTCTGGGCGCTGATGGTCGCGCTCTCGGAGAGGCTGAGCTGGCCGGCCGCAGCCAGGCCGAGCGAGCCGCGCAGCGCGCCGCCGGTGATGTCCGCCACCGACACACCCGCCCGCGCCAGCTCGGCCTCCGCGTCGGCGGCCTGCGACGCCGAGAAAGAGGTGTCGCGGCCGGCCTCCAGCGCGGCCTGCCGCAGCTCCCGCATCTGCTCGGCGGTCGCGTCGGCGACCGCGTAGACGCCGCTCATGCTCTTCTCGAACTTGGCGGCGGTGTACGTCGCGGCGACGAGGGTGCCGATCATCAGCAACCCGGTCGTCCGGACGGCCCCGAACGCCTTCTCACCCTGCTCGGCGCCCGTCGCCATCGAGCCGAACCCGGCCACCGCCGAAGCCCGGGTCGCGGTCGCCCACGACCGCACCGCCGCCGTCATCCGCCCGTAGGCGCCCACCGTCGCCGCCGCAGCAGCCTCGGCAGCCGCAGCCGCCTCAGCCGCAGCGGCGGCTTCGGCAGCCGCAGCCCGCTCGGCAGCCGCCGCCCGGGCGGCTTCCTGCGCCATCACGGCCTCACCCAGCGCGAGCCGGGTCGCCAGCGACACCTGAATGCCTTGCGCGGAGGCCGCGGACGCCGCCGTCATCCGGGTGTCCGCCGCCACGACCGAGTTCGCGGCCGCGGTGGCCGACAGCGAGATCTCCCCGAAGGCCCGGCTCCCGACCTGCGCGGCGCCGGTCAGCACCGCCGGCATCTCCCGCGCCGCCGCCTCCATCCGCCCCATGCCCGCGGTCGCCTGCGCGGTCGACTCCGTCGCCAGATTCCCGAACGTGTTGAGGGCCCGGCCGGCCTGGCCCATGCTCGACTGGATGCCGGCAGCCGCCCGGCCGAAGGCGCCCTGGCTCTGGGCCGCGGCCTCCAGCGCCGATGCCGCGACCCGGTCGGTGGCCTGCTCGGCCTGGAACGCCCCCGCGCGGAAGCCGGTGGTGTTGAGGTCGAGGCGAACGTCTACGGTGCGGACCAAGGCAGGGCCTCCCGTCTGGTGACGTGCGCGTAGGCGCCGTGGTGGTCGGGGTTACCCTGCTGGAAGTCGGTCATTTCCCGGCCTGCGGCGGCGCAGGCGTGGCACTTGATGACCTCGGCCCGCCACATCTCTTCGAGGCCCTGGTCGGTGGAGTCGACGAGCATCTGTCCGCAGCCCTTGCACGTCTCGTCCTCGACGGTGAGCAGGGCGAGGGCCCAGGCTCGGTCGTCGTCCGTCCACAGGGGCTCGCCGGGGCCGGGCATCGGTCGGCCGAGGAAGACGCCGCGGGGGACACCCCAGGCCCGCGCCGCCTCTACTTCTCGCCGGTGAGGGAGCCGGCGGTCGCGGAGGCGAGCAACGAGAAAGGGAGGCGCTGGGCCGCCACCGCGTTGAGCTGCCAGACGGCCTCCAGCAGAGCGTCCTGCTGTCCGGCGGTCATCCGCTCAGCCAGGCGTCCGTACTGTTCGACGGTCATCGCCGGGTCGACCAGGCATGCGGCGACCGCGGCCGGGCCGAACGTGGGCGCGTGGAACAGCTGATCGCCGCGCCCCGGGTGCTGAGCCATCAGATCTGACCAGGCCGTCGGGGTAAGCGCCCGGAGACGGAAGACGACCAGGTGCTGAGCCATCTCCTCGCGCAGAGCCTCCATCCGCTGAGCGATGCCCACGCGGTCGCCACCGGCCAGGGACTGCCCGACAGTGGCGGCCGCGTCGGCCAGCTGCCGCTCAAGGTCCTCGTACTCGCCCTGCAGGTGCCCGGCCAGGCACAGCGCCACGCTGCTCTCGCGCAGCGTGGCGAGGGCGATGACGGCCTCGGCGTCCAGCGCCGAGGTCTTGTGCGCGGGGGTCTTCTGGCCGGCCATCAGGCGACCACTGCGTTCGGCGCGGGCTCGGTGGTGACCATGATCGGCACGGTGTACTTCAGCACCTCGTTGGCCGCGGGCTTGAGGTTGATCCGCTCGCCGCACACCACCGGGTACACCTCGACCTGCTGGCCGCTGGCCCAGTCGGTGGTGTAGGCGACGTTGCGGCGGATCACGATGTAGCCGTGCACGCCGCGGACCATGACGCTGTACGGCTTGTCCTCGAGCGGGGTCGTGCCGCGCTTGAGAGTCAGAGTCGGGCTGTCGTAGCCGACCCGGCCGGCCTCCTGGGTGTCGAACGTGGACGCCAGACTGGACGTGTCGACGGAGGCGGTCTTGGCCTCCAGGTTGAGCCCGTCGGCGGTCGCGCGCGGGGTGAGGTCCATGGATCCGGTGCCGGTCAGCTCAGGGTAGGTCGGGGCGGTGATGATGGCGATGGTCGGGACCCAAGAGACCCGCGTCTGGCCATCGGCGATCGTGTCGGACATCGGCTCTCCTCGAGCGGACATGCGAAA
Organism: Kitasatospora sp. NPDC015121; assembly: GCF_055562955.1. Lineage (NCBI taxonomy): Bacteria > Bacillati > Actinomycetota > Actinomycetes > Kitasatosporales > Streptomycetaceae > Kitasatospora > Kitasatospora sp. NPDC015121. The sequence goes on along the minus strand of NZ_JBVHEH010000004.1, from coordinate 372,799 downwards.
CGCCCCGGCGTTCGGGGCGTTCGGGGGCGGGTGGGGTCAGCTGCGGTAGGCGGCGACGGTGACCGTGGCGACACCGGAGTAGGTGATGCTGGCCAGGCCGTCGCTCGGGTTGGTGTTCAACTCCGCCAGGATCGGGATCTTCTTGGTCGCGGAGGCCGCGATGGTGATGGTGCGGTCGGCGGCGGCCTGGCTGCGGACGGCGGCGTAGGAGGGGATGGTGACGGTGATGCTGCTGCCACCGCCGTTGGTCACCTCCACCCAGACGCGGTCGCCGATCGGGGCGACCTTGTCGCCGCCAGCGGACGCCGCGACGGGGGATTCGAGGGTGCCGCCAGCGGTGATCGCGGCGGGGGTGAGAGTGGCCATCAGGCCCTCCTTCGGGTCAGGCGGGGATGGAGTGGATGGCGTACTGCACGGCGAGGTACCAGACCGCCGGGACGAGGTCGTCGTCGCGCGCGAGCGGCGGCCCGCCCAGGCGCTGCGGGCGCCAGCAGGACCGGCTGGCCACCAGCAGGGCGCCGTCCCAGGCCTGCGCGACCCGGTCCGCGGTGCCGACCGCGCCCTCGGGGGTCGAGCCGACGCACGTGGCCTGCACCATGGCCGCCAGCTCGGTGCGGTCGTCCGCGAGCGAGGCGGCCGAGACGACGCCGGGGTCGGGGTAGAGCACGACGTAGGTGTCCGGCAGCGGTGTCGGCCCGGCCGGGGCGCCGCCGACGTACACCGCGAGCGGCACGCCGGGCAGCGCGGTGATCGCGGCGGCCAGCGCCTGGACGTGCGGAAGGAGCTGAGGGGCCGTCACAGCAGCTCCTCCCCGAGCGCCTCGATCGCGGCCGCGAAGCGGGGGGCCTCGGCGGCCAGGGCGCGGCCGCCGTCGTTGTGCGGCGCTGATGTCGCGCTGCCGAACTCCAGCAGGTTGCCCAACGCGCCCTGCGGGCCGGCCTTGTCGGGGCCGATCACCGCGCTGGCGCCGTGGCCCGGCCGGACGGTGACGTCGTAGCTGATCGACAGCGGGTAGAGGCGGCCGTGCGCGCCGGCCGTCGCCGCCGCGGTGGCCCGCCAGTCCCGCTTGATGTTCATCGCGCCCCGGGCGACGATCTGCTCGGCCCGCCGGTCGGCCTCCGCCCCGGCCCGGCCGAGGGCCTGCGCCAGCGCGCGCAGCCCGGAGACGTCCGCGCTCACGACCGGTCCTCCGCCGCGATCCGCCACGCCGTCGCGGTGGAGGAATCCGCCTCGGAGGTGACCCACAGGGTCCGGCCCGCCAGCCGGGCGTCCTGCGCTGTGACGACCTCGACCTGCACGCCCGGCACCACCCGGGCCGCAGAGGTGGCCGACCAGGGCAGCGCGACCTCGTAGCGGCGCTGCACCACCAGGCGCTGGCCCGAGGCCGCATCCTCGGACACCGACTGGGACGGCTTCACCCGGGCCGGGCCGGAGTACAGCTCGGTGAGCGGGTGCGAGGTCTGCCCGGTCGCCGGGTCGTAGACCGGCTGGCCGGGCAGCAGCAGGCGGACGGTGTCGAGCATGAGCTCTTCGTGGGCGGTCCGGCCCGAGGCGAGCAGGCTGGCGAGGTCCATCAGCGGCTTCCTGTCATCCAGGCCTCGGGAGCGCCGAGGGCGTCCTCGAGGGCGTCGCGCTCGCCCGGCAGTAGGTCGCCGGCCGCCCCGATCGCCTCGGTGGTGTAGGTCTCGCTGTAATCGTCGATCTGACGGGACCGCAGCAGTCCCTCGGCGGAGGCCGGTGTCGCGGCGAAGCGCGATGCGACCGCGCAGGTGAGTTCGACGATGCCGTCCGGCACCACCGCGTAGCCGCGGGTGAAGACGACCTCGACCGGGCCGGTGCCGCAGGGCACCGTCACGGTCTCGCCGTCCCAGCACCACCAGTCGAGCGGTACGGTGCTGCCGTCGCAGGCGACGCCGAATACCGAGGTCACCGCGGTGATCGGTGGGCCCGGCAGCGTGATGGTGCCGTCGGTCGCCGTGAGCCGCACCGTGCTGGTGGTGCTGGTGATCGGCTGCCCGGCGGCGCGCCGGATCCGAGCCGAGGCGCGGGCCAGCAGGCCGTCAGCCGTGGCCGGGGGCAGCGTGTAGCCGTAGCCGACGGCGTCGGCCTGGGTGGCGAGAGGGGGAAGGCTCACGGCCGCTCCTCCCTTCGCTACTTGGACGGGCCGTAGGCCTCGATCAGGTCGGCCTTGGTCATCGCCTCGGCCTCGTCCGCCTCGGCGCCCTGGGCGACCGCCCAGCCGACCCACTCGGCCTTCGGCGCGGCCTGGGCGGGCGCCTTGTCGGGGAGGCCGGGCACGTCGGGGTCTGGCTCGGTCCAGGGCTCGCCGTCGGCGGTGACGCGTCGGAGCTGGCCGGTGGCGAGGCGCTGGGCGATCGTCTCGTGCAGCGGCAGGTCCATCTCGATGATCGTGCCGCCCTCGCCGCGGACGTGGATGGTGTCGGTCATCAGGTGTTCCTCGGGACGCGGAAGGCGGTGGCGGTCATCGCGACGGACGTCTCGATGACCAGGGAGCCGTCGGACTGCAGGAAGCGGCCGGACTCGACCGGGCCGATCCACTGGGTGGCCGCGTTGGCGACGGTGACGCTCAGGTCACCGAGTCCAGCGGCCAGTGCGGGCGGGTAGGTGCCGGCCTTGAGGGTGGCGGTGCCGGATCCACCGGAGGCGTTCGACAGGCGCAGGATCGTCAGCTCCGGCCGGGCGGCGCTGATCTGGCCGCCGTTGCCGGCGCCGGAGGTGAGGGCGGTGCCGGCCGGGTCCGCGAGGTTGCTGTTCGGGACGAGGGCGCTGTAGGGGAGGGGGGTGCGTGCCATGGGTCAGGTCTCCGATCAGGCCGGGTCGATGTAGGCGCAGGCGAGCATGTCGGGCCGGATGAGCTTGGCGCCGTAGACGCTCAGGCCCTTGATCGCGTCCGAGAAGCTGGACTCGGGGCGGTAGGCCTCGGTCTTGACGATCTGGTCGGCGAAGGTGATCGCCGCGTTGACGCCAGCCTGGATGACCTGGGTGTCGCCGGAGGGCACCGGGACGTTGTTGGACTCGTAGATGGTGAAGCCGGCGGCGCGGCCGACGAGGCCGTTGCGCAGGGCGTCCGGGGTGCCGGACTCGTTGGCCTTGATGAACCGGGAGTCCAGGAGCAGGGACGCCATCAGCTCCGGGGAGGCGATCAGGTAGCGGCCCTGGGTGGGGACGTTGGCCTTGGCGAGCTTGGTCCGCAGCGGGACGAGGACCTTGTCGTAGGCGTCGGTCGGTGTGGTGAAGGTGTTGATCGGGGCGCCGGTGGAGCCCAGGACGTTGGTGGCCTGGATGCCGGTGTAGAAGCTGGCGATGTACTGGTCCTGGATGTCGGCCATCTTGTACGCCGCCCGGGACATGGCCTCGGTCATGACGTCGCCCTTGGCCTGGCGCTTGTCGACGTCGTCGACCTTGAACGCGAAGTACTTCTGCTGGTCGACCACCAGCTTGCGCTGGGCGTCGGTCAGTTCCTCGGGGGTGATGGTCGTCGAGTTCGGCACGTAGGTGCCGATGGTCGGGTCGGAGATCGAGGTGATGTTGACGGTGTCGCCGGCCTCGGAGATGTCGCCCTCGTAGTCGTGGTTGATGACCTGGGGGCCGCCGTAGACGAGGGCCTTGCGGGAGGCGACGAGGAGCTTGGCGCTCCAGATCTCCGGCTTGAATCGGGTGATGGCCACTGGGGGTGGGTCCTCTCGGTTAGGAGCCCATGTAGTCGCGCAGCTGACCCTTGCGGTGAGCCTCGTCGATCTGCTCGGGCGTCAACTTCTTGACGTCGGCCTCGGTGAGCTGCCGGGGGCCGGTGGGCGCCTTGCGCGCGCCGCCGTCGCCGGTGCCCTCGAAGCGGGGCTGCCTGGCCGTTGCGGCCAGGTAGGGCTTGGACTTCAGGAGGTCGTCGATCGCGTCGGCGATCTCGTCCTCGTCGACCTGGCCGTCCTCGTCGACCTCGAATCGGGTGAGGTCGACGAAGCGGAGGGCGTCCTTGGGGTCGGCGAGCTTGCCCGCCGCAGCGGCGCGGACCTCGGACCGGACGATCCGCTCGTTGGCCCGGGCGGTCGCCGCGGTGGTGGCCTCCTGGCGGATCTGCTCTGCGGTCGGTCCGCTGTCGCCCTGCTTGCTGGCCTCCATCTGCTTGCGCAGCTCGGCCAGGTCGGCTTCGGCCTTCCGGCGACGGTCGGCTTCGGCCTTCCGGCGCTCCTTCTCGGCGGCCAGGGCCTTCGTGCCGGCGTCGCCGAGGGGCTCGTCGTCCGGCTCCTGGTCGTCGTCCGGCTCACCGTCGTTGTCCTGGTCTTCGTCGTCCTGGTCGTCCTCACCGTCGGGGGCGGCGCCGAGGATCGGCCAGATCGGCTGCGGGTCCGTCTCGCCGGGGCGGGCCTTGCGCCAGCCGAGGGCGGTCAGGCCCGTGAAGGCGTGACGGGGCAGGGTGGTGTCGTGCATCTGATGCTCCTGTTGCAGGAGTTGGGGCCGCCGTTGCGGCGGCCGATCAGTAGAGGTAGCCGTACCGGTACAGCAGGCGGATCGCCTCGTCCCGGTCGGACGCGAGCTGGTAGATCGCCTCGGTGGTCAGGCGGGCGCGGGCCGGGGCCCGGCCGGCCGCCACAAGCTCCTTCAGGCGCTTGGCGGCCAGGCCCCGCTTGGTCAAGCCCTCGGTGGTCGTCGTCAGGCGGCGCGGGCCGACCCGGGACGTCTCGGCGATGCGGCCGCGGTGGGTGACGTCGTCGCGCACCCACGACCCGATGGTCGAGATGCCGCGGCGGGCGTTGACGACCTGCCAGATGTCTGCGCCGTCGCGGATCGCCCGCGCGCCCGCGACGGTGAACACCTTGTCCTGGTCGGCTCGGGACAGGCTCCGGAAGTAGTGCTCGGGGTCCATCGCCGGGGCCCCGCGGCGGTAGCTGGACATCGGCAGGTGCACGCAGTCGCACCGCGGGTGGCGCTGGAACCCGGCATTCCAGCCGTACTCTTTGCCGGCCAGCAGCACGCAGCGCGCGCAGGACGGCGGGGAGAGCACTCGCACGTAGCCGCGGCAGCGCCTGTCCGCAGCGATCCCGGCGCCGGTCGCGGCCCGCCCGGCGTCCGGCACTTCCGTGCCGACGATCCGCAGCAGGTCCGCCAGGCCCCTGTCGAGGGCGTCGGGCAGAGGGATCCCGGCGCCGATGGCCTCCTTGGTGGTGGTCACCGGCTGGTAGAGCAGGGTGCCCAGCGGGCGTCCGTCGGCGGCGATGCCCGCGAACGCGGTCGCGTCCACGGTGAGCTCGGGCGGTGGCCCCGCAGCGTCCTGGGCCGTCATCGCGGCGGAGACGTACGCGGTGCTGCCGGTCGCGGCCGACAACTGGGCCGACGAGACGATGGCGAACAGGCGCTGTCCGGCGCCATCGAGCCAGCTATCGGTCAGCGCGCCGGGCGCCAGGGTCTTCCACTCGCGGGCGGCGGCGCGCTGGGCGGCCAGCGCGATGCGGGCCTGCCGCTGGTAGTAGGCGCCGGCCAGCTCCTCACTGTCCACTGTCCGCCCCGACGGGCACCGGGTCGGCGAGGCCGGGCTTGCCGTTCAGCAGCGCTGACACCGGGTCGGTTGCGGCCTCCTGCTCGCGCATCCTCAGCAGGTCGGCGACCTCGGTGGGCGTCAGGCCGTAGCGCAGCGCCAGGTACTCGAAGGGGAAACCGATCTGCTTCAGCTTCAGCAGCGCGTCGACCAGCTGGGCCATGTTCCTGGACTCGGCGTCCTTCCACAGCACCGTGCCGCCGGCGAGGGCTTTCGCCTTCGCCGGGTCGCCGAGCGCCAGGGCGATGAGCTGGAAGATCTCGCGCAGGGCCTGGCCGAACCAGAGCTGCTTCTGCTCGCACTTCTTGACCTGGCCGGTCTCGGCGGCGATCAGCGCGTCGCCGGACAGGTTCGCCATCTTGCCGATGAGGTAGTGCTGCGGGGTGCGGGTCTGGGCTGCGATGTGCCCGACGGCGACCTCGATCACCTCGGTGTACGCGGCCAGGTTCGCGGCCGGCCACGACCCGATGGACGCCTCCGAGCTGGACAGCCACAGGACGCGGTCGACGGCGAACTTCTCCAGCGGTACCGGCTTGGAGCCGATGACCTGGCCGTTGCTATCCAGGATCGGCGTCTTCGGCGGTTCCGCGCCGAGCACCACGCGCTGCGGGAAGCTCGCGAAGTCGGACGCGGTGAACAGCTGGGACCACAGCAGGTTCACCGCGTCCTGCATGGAGATGACCCCGGAGACGTCCGACAGCGGGTCGTCGGCCAGCAGCGGCCGGTTCGGCAGCTCGACCATCGGCACCCGGCCCATCGGGTTCGGTTGCGGGTTCGGCTCGGTGCCGGTGTCGCGTGCCTTCCAGGCCCGCTCCATCTCCTCGGCCTGGGCGAGCATCGCGGACTTGCGGGGCTCGGCGCCGTGGGGGCGCTCCAGCTTCCACACCTGGTCCGCCAGGTACAGGGTGACGTACTCGCAGTTGCCGTCCTGCCAGGTTTTCAGCGCCGCGCGCCGCTTGCGCCGGCTGCCGGGCTCGTACTGGACGATGGCCTGTCGGGCGTCCTCGAACGTTACCGAGGGCGTCTCGGGGTCGCTCGGGTCACCCCAGACGAGGCAGAACGCCCGCGCGCCGAGGCCCGCGCCGAGGAAGCCGAGCTGGCTGTCGGCGTCCAGGCCGTTGCGCTGCCAGACGCCCCACAGCTCCCGGTCGGCCTTGAGCTCGCCGGCGGCCTTCACCCCGGTGACCGTCAGGCGCTCGACCGGCGATTCCGCTACCGGCGCCACCCAGTTGTCCGAGAAGCCCTTGTACTGCTTCTCGAAGTACTGCCGGTACTGGTCGGAGGCGAAGCGCAGCGGTACCCGGCCCTTGAAGTAGTTCGTGGCGGTCCGCACCTCGCCCGCGCGAGACTGCAGCTCGGACATCAGCGTGTCCGCCAGGGCGCCGGCCTGTTCCAGGGTCAGCGTCACCGGGCACCTCCTCTCACGCGGTCCACACCCACGACTCGGTCTGCCGGGCCAGGCCGGCCTTGATGGCGTCGCCCGCGGCCTCGCGGGCAAGGGCGGAGCACACGGCGACGTCGATCTTCTGGGTGACGGAGGCCTTGCGGAGCACGTACTTCCCGCCGGGTCGGGCGGCCTTGCGGGCGTTGCCGACGTGCGAGGACGTGATCTCGCAGCCGTCGTGCCGGAAGGTGGTGCCGGCCTTCGTTACGTCGGTCACCAGGCGTTCGGCCGCGGCGTGCATCTGCGTGATCCGGTTGGTGTACCAGCGGATCACCCGGGTCTCCCCGTACTGTTCCGACCAGGCGTCGACCTCGGTCTCCCAGTACGGCGGGTCGAAGTAGCCGCGGACGACGTCGTAGGTGGTCATCACCTCGTCGAGCGCCGCGGCGACCTCGAGGCGGGGAGCCTGGCCGCCCCAGTCGGCCGGGTTCCAGATCGTCGGCCGCCGGTCCGGCCCGTACACCGGGGTGAACTGGTAGCCGTCCAAGGTCTCCGCCCGGAGGCCGGTCCAGTCGTCCAGGTCCGAGCCGTCGAAGCCGAGGACGATCCGGGTCCGCGGCAGCACGGTGCGAGGCTGCGCGAGGGTGTCCCACACGGCCCGCTCGATCCACGTGCCCGTGCCCGCGGTGACCCTGTTGCCGAAGAACCGCTCCGCCTGGGCGAGGTCCTTCTCGACCAGCTCGGCGGCCTCGGCCTCGATGGCGTCGAGGTCGACCCAGCCGGTGCGGGGCTTCGCAGAGTCGCCGTAGACGACCTGGTGGATCTTCCGCCGGTCCGCCTTCAACTTGTACTTCAACCGCGGGTCGGCCAGCCGGTGGTCCCGGTAGATGTCCCGCACCCGCGACTCGGCCGTCCGTTGGGCCACCGAGTCCTCGCTGGGGTCCCACGCGTTGGTCGTCTCGATCGAGCGCCCGCCCATGCCGGCCAGACCGCGACGCTGGGTCTCGGCGACCTGCACCATGCCGGACGCCACTGTCCACAGGCCGGTCTCGTCCTGCACCACGAAGGTGACGCGCTGCCCGAGCCGGGTCCGGGCCCGGGAGGTGACCGGGTCGATCCGGCCGCCGCCTGGCAGGTTGATCCGGGTGTCGCCGGTGTCCGGGACCAGGTCGGCCAGCGGGCCGAGCTCAATCATCGGCTGCAGCGCAGCGTAGACGTTGGCCGTCTGGTCCTCGGAGTTCGCTGCGATCTGGATCAGCGGGGTCGGCCACTCCCGACCGACCGGGTCGCCGTCCGCGTCCCAGCCGTCGAACAGCACTGGGCCGACGGCCTCGGCGCAGATCAGCGCTGCGGAGAACGGGCCCTTGCCCCACTTCTGCGGCCGCACCAGCTGCGAGCGGCGGTAGGCGAAGGCGGGTGCCCGCTGCCCGGGCTGGGCGCCGGGCCGGAGCCGGTAGTGGTGGGCGAGGAACGTCCACATCTCGTCCGTGAGCCGGTAGGACTCGCCCGCCCGGTCGCCGTCCGGGATGACGCAGTGCTCCTCGATCCACTCACCGACCGTCCAACCCAGCGTGGGGAACTCGCCCGGGTACTCAGCCCCCCGCCACGGCACCGGGGTCGACCACCTTCAGCCGCCTCCGCGCGCCTACCGGCGGCCGGGCCGTGCGCTCCTGCCGCTGCTCGGACACCTCGTCGACAGCCACCTCCCAGCGCAGCCGCAGCATCGCCAGCGGGTTCAGCCCGAGACGATCCGCCAGCTGGCGGGACTCCTTCGCCGCGTCGAGGTCGCCCTGCTCGGCCTTGGCCTTCCAGCGGACGTACTGGGCGACCTCGCGGGTCCAGCCCAGGCGTTCCCAGGCGGCGGCCTGGGGAGTCGCCCACAGCTCGGCCCACAGCTCGGCCTCCACCGCCCGGGCGGCCTCGAGCTGGGCGGTCAGGATGTTGGCCGCGCTCAGCGCCGCGTCGTACTTCTTCTGCGTGGACGAGCGGGCCCGGCCGGTCAGCTCCGGTTCGAGGAGCTGCATCTCCAGCTCGTCCGCCAGGCGGCGAGCAGCATCCCGGCGCTCCATGGTCGTGATGTCGTCGAGCAGGGGCCAGCGCGGCGGCTCGCCGGTCCGGCCGGCCGCGGGCAGCTTGGTCGTCGCGTGCGTGGCATTGCGCCGCCGCCGCTGGTCGGCCGGCTTCGGAGCCGGGCCCATCCCTGCCATGTGATCGCCTCCAGGGGCGCCGTTGCGGCGCGTCGGGGCCCGGCCGGTGCGGCCAGGCTGGGTCACACAGCGTCACTTGACGCTCGGTCCGGGGACTCCCAGACCCGTACACACAGCGAGCTGCCTCCCCGGCGGTCCGCCAGGGCAGGCCGTAGGGGGTCACCCCCCAGGGGTCTGGTCACCCTCGGTAGCGACTGAGCAGGCCCAGTCCGGGCACCTTGGCTGCTTGGCCCTGGTCGGCGGCGGGCCGGTCGCCGAGCGGCTCGGCGGCGGGCCTGGGCGGGGCGGTGAGTGGGAGGTCGAGCTCGACCAGGAGCCGGTTGCTCAGCTCGACGGTCCAGGCTCTGGTGGGGTCGCGCGGGTCGACCAGGGCCCGGCCGTCGGGGGTCCGCTTGATGTGGTCCCAGCGGATGAGCGTCTGCCCGGCGTACACCTCGATGGAGATCCAGGCTGGGGAGACGGTGCTCGGGTCGATGTGGTTGGCCTTCAGCCACTTGATGATGGCTTCGCGGTTGGTCTCCAGCTCTTCGCGGAGCAGGAGCCTGAGGACGGTCACGTGCGCTCCTCTCCGATCTGCCCGCGCCCGATGATCTCGGTGCGGATGAAGGTCAGGCAGTCGGCCTCGGTGAAGAACGCGACGCCGCTGAGGGTGAAGCAGCCGCTGTCGAGCTGCAGGATGGCGCACCACGGGGCTTCGGGGGCGAAGGGGTTGATCTCGGGGTCTGCCTCGTACTCGACCCACCAGCCGCGGTCGAGGCCCTGCGTCACCAGGGCCTGCCTGCGATCATGTGGGCCTCGGCGGTGATGTTGGCCATCCCGGCCCGGATCTGCTGTTCGAGTTCGATGGCGGCGCTGATCGCGGGAGGCAGGGCGCGGATCGTCTCGTACTTCTGCTCGGTGGTGTGGCCGTCCCACTGGGCGCGCGGGTCGGCGGGGTCGACCCGTTCGACGTGTCCGAAGAGGCCGGTGTCGGTGGGGGCGATGTGCCAGGAGAGCTGGTGGTCGCCGACGGTGAGGTAGACGATGCACCAGCCGTCCTCGTCAACGTCCGGGGCGGGGACGAGGACGGACGGGTAGAGGGCGGCGAGCCAGGCGACGAGGTGGGCGCGCTCGCGGTAGGCGCCGTCCCGGGTGCTCTCGGCGGCGCGGAGCTGCCGCTGGGCTTCGTCGCGCTGGTGGACGACCTGGTCGAGGTAGGTGCTCATGCGTGCCACCCTCCGGGTTGGTGGGCTGCGGTCTCGCGGCTGTGGCAGCTGGTGCACAGGCCGCGGCCGCGCTTCGGGTCATCGGGGTCGAGGCCGGCGTCGACCAGCTCGCGCCTGCTGAGCGGGTGATGGTCGGCGTGCACCGAGGGGGCGGCGTCGCAGAGCACGCACTGCGGGTCGCGGGCGAGGACGGCGGCGCGGAAGCGTTCGTGCCCGCGGCCGTAGCCACGCTGCCGGGCTCCGCCACGCCGTTGGTCCGCTTCGCGCCGACAGCTCTCGCAGCGGCCACCCGGGGTGTACTCCGGGCAGCCGGGGACGGAGCAGACGGTGAGTGCTCGGCGTCTGGCCATGATGCTCGCCTCCGCCCTACGCTGGCGCCCAACTCGAGGGGGCATGATGGAAGTTCAGGACATCCCACCGAAGCCGACAACGGCTCCGACTGTCGGTCCGCAGCGGGACTGGAATCGGGGCGGGGTCACTGCGGTGGCGGCGGTAGCTGCTGCGCTGGCGCTGCTGGTGATCGGGCTGGCGAGCATCGACGACGACCCGGAGCCGTCGGTGGGCTCGTCGTCGGCGGTGCCGTACACGCCGCCGGTTCGGCACGTGAAGTACAAGCTGACTGGCACGGCGGAGGGCGCCGACCTGACGTTCACCGACGAGCGGGGGCAGACGGCTCAGGCGATGGGGAAGAAGGTGCCGCTGCACTCGGCAACGACGGGAGCGGACGGGATCATCTTCGATGCGGGCCTGTCGACGTTCCTGTACTTCTCGGCCCAGAACACGGGCCGCACTGGGACGCTGACGTGCGAGATCCAGGTGAACGGCCGGACGGTGGCGACGAACACGAGCAGTGGCGGCTATGCGATCGTGACCTGTCAGGCGTGAGATGCGGCCCGCCGGGGGGGATGCCGGCGGGCCGCGACCTGCGTTGCGTCAGTGTCGGCGGAACAGCAGCACCAGGGCGATGCGCTCGCCGCTGAGCGCAGTCTTGCCCTCGGCAGCGGTGAACTGGTCCAGGCGCCAGCCCTCTGCCTCGATCGCCTGGATCTGCTCGGCCATGCCCGGCATTGGGCCGGTGGTGGTGCTCTTCGAGTTCGCCTCGATTGCCTTGAAGACGAAGACCGAGTCGCCCTTGGCGTAAGCCTCTCGGGCCTTGTCGGCGGCCATGCCGCCCTTGACGTTGTTGATGAATCCCATGCGGTGCACCGTGGCAGGCCGCCAGGGTGCGCGGAGCGGTTGTGGCGAGATCGTGATCGGTCACGCAGCGGTAGAGAGTTGGCGGCCTGCGCGCTGCCGGGTGCGGGCCTCGGCGCGGGCGATGGTGAGCTGGCTGTACAGCGGTCGGCCGCGCTCGTCTAGGCCGTCAGGGGTGATGAGGCCACGGCGCTTCCACTGCCAGATTGCATCGGGAGTCACGCCGCACAGGTTGGCGGCCTGAGCGGGGGTCAGAAGCTCTTCCACGCCACGCCTCCCGGGTACGACGAAGCCCCCGCAGCTACTGCTCGGCTGCGGGGGCTTCTGGTGTCTTGGGCACACGTGTGGTGCTGTCGCCAGCCTGACACATCGTGCCGATCTTGCGCAAGCGGCTACGCGGGGGCGGGCCCAACTCCCTGGAGCTCGATGCGCTGTACGGCGTCGACGGTCTCCAGAGCATGGACGATGACTGTCCCAGCCGCCCCGGTGTCGAGGGTGATTTCGGCGTGCGGCTCGGCGAAGAGGCCGCTCAGGTCGGGCTGGCCCGGTGCGATGACGGCGGTGCCGTCCCAGGACTTCAGGCCCAAGTCGTGGTGGTGGACGAGCAGGACGACATCGACGAGGTGGAGGGTGTCGTCGTCGGTGGTGAGGGTGGCGGTTCCGGTGAAGACTCGCTGGCTCATGCGGTCATCCTTTCGCGCTCGCCTGCTCGGCGGCCTTGAATCGCCTGAAGTACCGGTAGGCGGTCGGTTGACTCACCCCGCACTCGGTGGCTGCGGTGCGGGTTGAATCACCCTGGCGCCAGCAGCGGTGGAGCGCAACCACCTTGTCGTCAGAAAGCGCTGTTCGGGCGGGCTGAATCACTTGACTCGCCGGGGCTGAGTCGGCGAGTTCGGGGCCGCCCTGCGGGGGTAGCGGGCCGCGCCAGACGAAGGGGCTGGCGAGGCCGCGGGCGACGGCGGCGCGGATGGCGTCGGGGTCGAGCGGGGTGGTGGGCGCCGGGGTGGCTCGGCCGGCGAGGGCGGCGGCGAGCCAGGTGCGAGTCAGGGTGGTCATGGTGTGGTCCTGGGTGAGTCAGGCGGCGTGGAGTTCGGCGAGCACCTGGTGGACGCGGTCGGTGTAGTCGGCGGGGCTGAATGTGGTTCGGCAGCCGAGGCATTCGCGCCAGCCGTCGGTGCGCTCGCAGAGGGCGAGGAGCTGGCAGGCGGGGCAGGGGGTGCGGACGGGGCGGGTGGATCGGATGGGGTGGCGGGCGAGGTGGTTGAGGTGGCGGTGGAGGGTGTCGATCTCAGTGGCGAGGTCGTCGGCGTAGTCGCGTTGGGCGGCGAACGGCAGGTGGAAGGTGAGGATCTTGATGCTGGTGCTGGCCGCCATCTCGCCGCGGATGGCCGGCATCCGCGTCCAGGCGGTCCAGTCGTTGGCACGGGCGCGGTCGTCGAGGACGGTGCAGGCCCAGGACTCGAGGATGTCGATGTTGGGCTCGGTGGGGTCGGTGAGGGCGTCGAGGGTGTCGAGGCGGCAGGGCAGGGGCGGGGTGCGGGTGGCGCCGGAGACGCGGCCGTCGCGGGTGCCGCTGCCGGGGAGCAGGGTGAGGTAGGTGTGGGTGAGGAGTTCGGGCATCTCGTTGAGCTGCTGGCGGAGGCGGGCGGTGCGGGCGGCGGTGAGCACGGCGGTGGTCTCCTCGGTGGCACTGGGCTGTCAGGTGTTGGCGGGCTGGTAGGTGTCGATGTCGGCCAGGTCCTCGATGGGCTTCCACCGTCCGTGGCGGAGCGCGTAGCGGCGGGTGTCGCCGTCGGGCCAGTCGTCGCCGACGAGTTCGGCTTCCGCGCGGGCCTGCTCGGTGGCGTGGCTGGCGGGTGCCGGGGTGGTCACTGCTCCTGGCTCGGCAGGGTGGGGAACCACGCCGGAGGTCCGGGCGGCGGTGGGGCAGTGGTGTAGATGAGGGTCGATCCGTGGCGCTCCCACAGCAGCGGGATCCCGGCGGAGGCGTTGATGATGCCGAGGTCGTCGGGGGCGTCGAGGTTCATGGCCGGTCTCCGTTCGCGGCGGTGCGGGTGATCTGTTCGGCTTCGGCGATGGCGCGGATGGTCGCGCGGTGGATCTTCCACTGGTGGATGCGCTCGTCGGCCCAGGAGAGGAGCCAGATGGATCCGCCGGTGGCGGCCAGGGCGAGCATGCCGAGGAGGACGTCGATCATGGAGCCGTTGCTCCGGTGGCTGGGGCCGCCCCGAGGTGGGGCGGCCGGCGGATGGTCGGTCAGTCGTGCTCGTAGAACTCGACCTGGATGCCGTCGCGGCGGACGGTGATGCCGGCGTGGTCGCCGAAGGCGTCGAGGAGGACGTGCTCGAACTCGCCGCCTTCGAGCGCGTGCTGCAGCGCGCGGCAGCGGCGGTAGCGGGCCTCGTCCGGGCCCTGGTACGGGCCCTGCTCCCAGTCCCAGCCCCTGGCAGTCCCGGGCGCATCGACCTTGACGTACGGCTCCTCGCCGAGGCTGGGGTGGGAGCTGTCCAGGCTCAGCTCGTACTCGTCGGTGTCCTCGTCCTGGTCGGTGCGCACCCACGGGGTGTGGACGCTGAACTCGCAGGGCTCGCCGTCGTTGAAGTACGGGGTGTACTGGGTCCAGCCGAATTCGACGATGGTCGGGTCGTCGAGGATGGCCTGGAGGATCGGCTGGAGGTCTTCGGCGGGGCGCTGGTCGACGCGGGTGGAGCCCTGGGTGATGTCGCCCTGGACGGCGATGCCGAGGAAGGTGCGGGTCGTGGTCATTTGGTGCCTCCGGTGGGCTGGTTGAGGAGAAGGTGGGAGAGGGGGACGGTCTTGCGCTGGGCGCCGGACATCCAGGTCTTGATGGGCATGCCATCGATGTAGTCCGCCGGGGAGGGGAGCCAGCCGAGGTCTTCGAGGATGTGGCGTTCGGCGATCTCGCGGACGGGGATCTGGACGGTGCCGTGCTGGCGGGGGATGTCGAGGGTGACGCCGAAGATCCGCTGGCAGAGCCAGACGCCCTCGGTGTGGTGGTAGAGGGAGCGGTGCCGGACGTCGCCGATGATCCGCTTGCTGCTGTCGATGAACTCGTGGATGGGGAGGTAGAGCTCGGGGGCGCCGCCCCACTTGCGGGCGGCGGACTGGGCGTGCCGGTAGCTGTTCACGCTGGCCCTTCGGGCGGGGCCGCCCCGGGGTGGGGCGGCCGGCGGGTGGTCAGGCGGACGGCGCGGTAACGGGTCGGGGGCCGTTGACGGTGTGGCAGGGGCATTGCCACGCGGGGGATCGGCCCTTTGCGCATCCGCACGTCGTGCCGTCGGGGTCCGTGCAGGAGCACCTGGCGTCGCGGCGGTAGGTGGTCCAGGTGCGGCGCCATCGGGTGAGGGCGTCGTCGTTGTCGGCGCCGTCCCAGGTGGTCAGGGTGGCGAGGTCGGCGGGTAGCGGCGCGGGCTGCTGGCGGAGGGCGGCCAGTTCCTCGGGCACGTTGCCGACGAGCGGCCCGATGTACGCGGCCACGGCGACGGTGAGCGCGGCGGTCAGGTCGGTGGTGTCGCCGAGCCGGACCGGGGTGGTGCGCAGGGTCTGGTCGATGACGGAGGCGAGCGGGGCGAGGGCGACGGTCAGCGCGGCGTCGGAGAGGCCGGCCGGGGGCTGCACGGGCGTGGTCATTCGGTGTCCTCGTAGTAGTCGGTACCCGGGTCGATCGCGGAGATCGCGTATCGGACGAGGCAGGCCGTGCAGCTGTCGCACCGGCACGACAGGTCGTAGCCCTCGGCGAGCAGGGTGGCGCGTTGCTCGGCGGCGGCCGCGCGGCGGGTCTCGTCGCGGTAGATGTCGAGCAGGTTGGTGGCCGCGTCGGGTGCGCACTGGCCGTTGCGGATCATGGCGAGGCGGATGGTGCCGCGGACGCCGCTGTCGGCCTGCTGCTCGGGCGCGCTCACCGGGCGGCCGCCGGGGTGTCGACGGTGACCCCGTACCGGGAAGCGAGGTCGAGGCAGCGCGGGCAGGTAGCGTCCGCCGCAGGGCGCGGTTCCAGGCCCCACCAGTCGCGACGGGGTTCGCACAGAGCGTCGCCCGCGGACCGGCTGATCCGTCCGGCGTGCAGCGCTTCGTCGAGCCGCAGGTGGTAGCCGCCGTTCGACCGGGCGCCCTCGCGGCGGCTGAACGCGTAGACGACGTGTGCGGTGGCGGCCATCGGTCAGTCCTCCTGGCCGGCGCGGGCCGCGAGGATGTGCACTGCCGCATCCTTGTGGCAGAGGGTGTGGCCGGACGGGGTGGCGAGGGCGAGGTCTGCGGCCTCGACGAGCACCTGGTCGCGGGGCTGGTACTCGGCGGCGGCCCGGCCAAGCTGGTCCCACACCGAGCTGTAGACCTTGCCGCGGATGTACGGGTCGAAGCGGTCGGCATCCTGGTCGTCGCCGATCGCCTCGTCGATGGCTTCACCGAGGAAGTCGCGGCCCTCGGTGAGAAGGTAGGTGACCAGGCCGCGGGCGACGCGGTCCGCGATGACGGGGATCTCCTGGTTGGTGATGGGCTCGGGCTCGGTGGTCATGGGTGGTCTCCGGTGTGGTGTGGGCGGTGGCGGGCCGTCAGGCGGCGGACGGACGGCGGTTGGTGGTCGAGCGGCTGCGGTGGACGACGCGGCTGCGGTGGACGACGCGGCGGCCGCCGGGCAGCGGGCGGGGCACGCCGGGCGCGGGGGCGAGGAGCTCTCGGCCGAGGCGCCGGCGCTCCTCGGGGCTGAGGAGCAGCGCGACCGGGGTGCCGTCTTCGGCGAGGCAGCACAGGATGGTGTCGTCGGTGGCGGTGGCGGGCGGGATCTCGGTGCGGTCCCAGTGGGCGATGATCGGGTCCATGGCGGGCTGTCAGGCGGCCGCGTGGGCCGCGTGGGCCGCGCGGTAGGCGTTGACGATGGCGCGCGGCACGAGGCCGACCGGGGCGACTACGCGGCCGGTCTCGGCGGCCCAGGCCCGGATCAGCGCGGCTTCCGTGCGGTCCGGGCGGCCGCCCTGGGCCGGAGTGGTGCCGCGCGCCTTGCGCAGGGTCGCCTCGGCGTCGGCCAGGGCCTGCTTCGCGCGGTGGACCTGCTCCTCGGCCGCCGTCACCACGACCTCGCGCCGTCGGGCCTGCTGGAGGTCGGCGAGCGCGGTACGGGCCTGATCGGCCAGGCGCTGCAACCTGGCGGAGGAGTGCTGCATGCCCCAGGAGATGAGCTCCTGGGCCGGACCGGTCGACGATGGGCCCCGGTCGGCGACGAACTGCTTGGCGGCGCCGGCCGCGGTAACGGCGGCGCCGATCTCGTCCTGGGTGAGGCCGGTGGCCGAGGTGATGGTGGCGATGGGCTCGCCGTCCGTGTACATCGAGACGGCGACGGCGGCTTCGGCGTTCACGGGCTGGGCCTCCTTGGGGGTGCGGGGTCGGATGCGGGGGGCGGGCGGGCGGATGACGTCGGGCATCTCGGCGTCGATCAGCGCGCGGAGGGCGGCGATCGTCATGCGGCGGGCTGGCACCACTCGGCGGGGTCGGCGAGCTCTTGGGCGGCCTGGTAGGCGGCGGCCGCTGCCTCGGGGGTGTCGAAGGTGCCCAGGTGCTGGCTGATTCGACCGCGCTTGATCTTGGCGGTGTACCGCTTGTTGCGGCGGGAGACGCCGCGGGGGAGGTCACGGGGCGCCAAGGCCCGGTTGAGGTTGTTCTGGGTCGGGGTGGCCAGCCGCAGGTTCGCGCGGCGGCAGTCGAGCCGGTTCCGGTTGATGTGGTCGACGAGGGTGTCCGTCCGGTCGCCGGCCGGGATGCCCATGACCCAGCGGTGCAGGAGGGTACGGACGCCGCCGTCGCGGATCTGGGCGTAGCCGTGGGATCCGAGGGAGATGCGGCGGCCGGCGAGGCGGACGGCGTCGGCCTGGTCGACGAGCACGGTGACGGTGGTGCCGTCGCCGGCGCTGGCGGTGAGGGTGGTGGTCATGGTGCTCCCGTCGGAGGTCAGGCGGCGGTGTGTTGGGCGTAGGCCTCGATGCGCCAGGGGTGGGACGTCTCCTTGATGCGGGGGGTGCGTCCGGTGCCGGTGCAGGGCAGCCCGGCGGTTCCTCGGCAGCCCTCGACCTGGCAGGTGATGGCGCGTTCGGGGTGCGGGGCCGGGGTGGGGAAATGATCGTTTTCGCCTCGCGCGCCCGCGCGGACCTGTGGCTGAGGTGGGAGGTCCGGAAGGGTGTGGTGAGGTTCTGGGTCCCTACCGGAGGTAGGTGTACTGGTACCCCCCGCCTGGGACGGGTTCCGGAACCCGTCCTGCGACGGGTTCCGGGGGCGTCCTAGGACGGGTTCCGAACCTTCGGATGCCGTCCTGGGACGGGTTCCGGATTCCAGTCCTGGGACGGGTTCCGGACTCCCGCCTGGGACGGGTTCCGGAACCCGTCCTGCGACGGGTTCCAGGGCTTCGGCGGCTGCCGCTTTCTGCCGTGCTCGGGCCCGTTTCTGCCGGGTCTCGGTGTACAGGGGCATGTGCTTGGCCCAGTCGAGCTTCTGCCCGGTTGGCATCAGCAGCTGGTACATCGCGGTGGCGTTCGGCCGGCGCCGCTTGGCCAGGACGCCGACCGCGATCAGGACCTTCACCGCGCGGGCCACGGCCTCATCCGTACCGCCGACGAGGGTGGCCAGGGTCTCCTGGCCCGGGAACGCGTTGCTTCCGTCCGCGTCTGCGTAGGTCGCGATCATGTGTCCGACGTGCGCCACCCTGGCCATCTCCGGCGTGCCGATGCGCAGGGTCTCGTTGCGGAGCGCGTTGATCCACGCGTTCCGTACGGACTGCACGGCGGGTCGGTCAGATGCCACGGGGGGTACTCCAAGGGGCGGTGCGGGTAGGGCTGCTGGTCGCCCGGGGCGGGGGGAGTGTCGCTCCGCCCCGGGCCGTGCAGGGGTTAGGCGTAGACGCGGGAGAGGGGCCCGAAGCTCGCCACCACCTGGTCGAGCGGCACCGAGTCGGCGTCGCCCAGCTCGACCAGGTCCATCAGCGGCGTGCCGGAGAAGGTGTCGCGGCCGCTGTAGGCCCAGCGGTCACCCTGCTGGTCCCACCAGTCGGTGCCGAGGTCGTAGACGCTCCCCCCGACGGCGGCGCTCGCGCGCTTCGTGGCGTCCGACCACTCGTTGACGATGTTCTGACGCACCGCGCCGCTCTGGTACTTGGGCATCACCATCCCGAGGAACCCGTCGTCAGCCGCCAGGACGAGCGCCTTGCGCGCCTCGGACTGCCAGGCGTGCAGGTTCTCGCCGACGACTGCGAACCGGGCCAGGAAGCACGGGTTGAAGCCGGTCAGCGGGACCAGCTCCACCGTCCGGGCGAGCTCCCTGCGAACGAACTCGCGCCACTCGAGCACCGGCTTGTGCACAGGGCTGGCCAGGCGCAGGGTCCGTGCGCCGTGGCGCAGCGTCAGGGTGGTGCTGTTGCGGTGCCGGGCGGCCCCGATGCGGACCTCGGCGTCCGGTGCGAGGTGCTCCAGCCACGTCGTCGTGGTGGCGATGTCGGTGCTGGAGAGGTAGCCGTGCCACGGGCCGGTGTTGTCGGCGCTGACGCGGTCGACGGCGAAGGTGAAGCGGTCGGTGGCGACGGCGAACAGGTGCTCGCCGTCGGCCTCGATGCGGATCGCGTGCAGCGCCGGCAGCTCGGAGTCGGTGCCGACGTGCGGCGCGGTGCGGGTGATCAGTCGCAGCAGAGCGGCTGCGGCGGCGGTGGTCTTCACAGGGCGTCGACCTTCGGGTACGGGCGCGTGGCCTGGTGGGTGTTCTGGGTGGTGGCGGCAAGCACGGCACCACCGTGCGGCGAGTGGCCGAGCTGCTTGCGCAGGTCGTCCCGGTCCTGGAGGAGCACCTGCACCTGCTCCTCCAGCCGGCCGACCTGGGCGACCAGGTCCCGGCGGCCGGTTCGGTACGCGGAGGCCACGTTCGCGGCGGCGGCCTCGGCCAGGACCGCGCGGCGGGCCAGGCGGCCGGCCGACCGACCCAGGTGCAGCACTTCGCGCTCGCTCTCGGCAGCGCGCTCCTGCAGGCGTTCAATCTCGGCGTGCAGGGCGGCCAAGCGGCGGCGGGTGATGAGCAGCGGCATCAGGCGGCCTCCGTCCGGCCGATCGAGCGGACATCGGCCAGGGCCTGGGCGTACGTCGCGCACCACGACCGGCAGTACGCCCGCAGGAGGCCGCCGACCACGGCGGTCGTCCAGCCGTCCGGCACCGGCCCGGCCGTGACGACCCCGCACGCCGACTCCGTGCAGGGCGCCGGGACCGCGCGAACCTGGACCGTCGACACCGGCTCGTCCTGGCGCCGCTGTCGCGGGTGCCCGATGACGCCGGTCTGGCTCCTCGTCGCCGCCCGGTACCGGGCGGCGTCCTCGCGGAAGGCGGCCAGGCAGGGCTCGCACGACTTGACCTTGCGGTACCGGTGCTGCCGGTACCCGCGGGGCGTGCCGTGGTCGATGCCCTCGGCCACGCCGATCACTCTGGGGGTGCTCATCTACTCTCCTCGGGTGCGCTGGCGGGGCAGGTAGAGCGGGGCGGCGGCCGCCCGGGCGGCGCGGGCCCGGCGGCGGCGGCGCGCGGCGGCCAGGCGGGGGCTGGCCGCGATGGCGGCCATCACGGCCAGGAAGGCGGCGGCGATCAGGGCGATCACAGCGTCCCCATCGCCCGCATCTGCGCGATCGCGGCGGCGTAGGCGAGACGGACGTCCTGCGGCCAGTCGGCCGGGTCGCCGTGCTCATCGATCCACTGCGAGCACAGCTCGGTCTCGGCGGCGGTGTGCACCGGCCGGACGGGCAGCGACGGGGCGGCGGGCTCGTAGGCGGAAGACCGCAGCCGGGCCCCGGCGAACTGGGCGCCGAGGACGCCGACGTACGCGCTGGTGTCGCCCGTCTTCGGGGAGTGGACCTCGTACTCCTCGGTCTCGGCGCCGATGGCCCTCGCCAGCGCCCGCACGGCGTCGTGGCCGCCCGCGGTGCCGTAGTCGGGGGTGGCGGACAGGCTGCCGTCCCGATCGATCGTCCATCGCAACGGTGTTGCCGCCAGCTCGGGGTGTTGGGCCAGCAGGACGTGCAGCGCGGCGACCGTGGCCAGGGGCGAGGCGGTCACGCGGGCACCGCCTCTCGGCGCGGCGCGGTCGCGGTGGGGATCGACGCGGACAGCTCGACGGTCACGTCGGCGAGCACGGTGGTCATCGTCCACACCCGGCGCGGGTCGGCCGCCCCGCCCGCCGTCGACGCCTCGAAGCGACCGACGAGCAGGACCTGGCGGAACCAGGCGTCCAGGGCCCGCAGGGCGCTGTCGTCCGAGCTGCGGAACCGGCCGGTGATGCGGTCGCCGACGACGCACCAGGTCGGGGTGATGTGCTGGGGGACGCCGGCGGTGGCGGCGCGGTGCACCAGGTCGGACAGGACGCTCAGCGCCCCGGCCTGGTACTGCAGTTGGGTAAGCTGGCTCATGGCCTGCTCCTTCTCGTTCTCGGGATGGTGTTGATCGCGGGCCGATGGGCCTCTGCTGCGGCATCCGGTTGCGCCCGGGTGTCTGCCGGCGGGGGCCCGACCCATGTCTGGGGTGTGTCAGGCGGCGAGCGGCTGCGGCTGCTTCGCGCGGCGCGACTCGGGGGCCCGGCGGGTGGGGTCGAGCTCCGGGTTCGACCGGGAGTCCTGGGCCTCGGCCTGGGCGAGCCACCGGTCGAGCTCGGCGACGCGGTAGAGCACGCGCCCGCCGGCACGGAAGCTCGCGGGTCCGATGCGGCGTTCCCGGAGACGGCGAAGAGCCTTCGGGGTGCGGCCGATGTAGGCCGCTGCCCGTTCCAGCGTCACTACCGGCGGCACGGGGACCTGCATGGCGTCCATGATTTCCCTTCGTTTCTCATTCCGATGGATCGGCGATTTCCAGCAAGGGCACCTGCAGCCCGTCGGCGATCCTCTTGATCACCTCTGGCTGGGCACCTCTTTGTCCGCGCTCGATCCGGGACAAGTGGGCGGGAGAGATGGCGACTTGGCCGGCGAAGCGGCGAAGGCCATAGCCCGCCTGTTCGCGTTTGCGTCGGATGTCCTGCCCTCGCGCTCTCACATGACCAACCGTATGGGTAACCATGGGGAATGACAAGGCCTTGTGGGGAAATGAATGGGGCACCGTGCCCCACCTGCAGGAATGGCGCGAACCCGGCTGTGCGCGATCGGGGGCCATCTGCGATGCTGTTGCCTAACGTTGTCCAACAGGGGGAGCCGAGGGGCAGTCATGGGGAAGTCCGCCGAGCCTGAGCTCGACTGGGCGCACCTTGGCGAGGAGATTCGCCGAGCACGCCTCGCCCGGGGCTTGAGTCAGCAGCAGCTGGCCGACATCCTCGGCCTCGATCGCAAGACGATTGGGCACTACGAGAACGGCCGGCGGCCAGCACCCGGACGCGTCCCGGACGGGTACTACGCGGTTGCCACGTTCTTCGGCTGGTCTTCGGGCACGCTCGCACGCGTGCTGGCGGGCGGCGAAACTGTGGCCCCCGCCCGCACCGTCGAGACTGGCCAGGCTCCCGCGCCCTTCCACGGCGCCACCCCGGCGGAGCTGTTCCCGGGCGTCGGCCGGTTCGCCCGGGCTGCGGTGGCAGCCGGTGGCGATCCGCAGCTGCGGGACCTCCTGGAGGATGTGGCCGACCGGCTACTGCAGTCCGTGTCCGCCCGTGCTGCGGCGCCGCAGCAGCAGTCCTCGTACGGGCTCGCCGCCTACCGCCCGCACGCCTGGGCCGAGGGTGACACCGGGATCCCGGAGGACGACGCCGAGCGGGTGCGCCAAGCCCTCGAGGAGTACACCCGCAGCAAGGGCAAGTAACTCCCCAGCGGGCTCGCGACACGCGTAGCTTTGCCTGGTCTTTTCCCCACAGTTCCTCAGCGCATATGCCAAACTGTCCGCCTGACACGTCTCCCACACCTGTCTGAAGTCAGGGGGAGACGTATGCCCATCGCCGCCGTTGTCGCGGGGCTGTCGTACGACCCCGCCGCCGAGCTGGAGCGGATGGGTATACCCATCCTGCGCCGCTGGCTGCGGGACACCTGGGGCATCTGGTCCCCTGAGCACCGAGCCGTCGTCATCGCCGACGGACTCACTCCGCGCGAGGAGAAGTGCGTCCTCGCCCACGAGATCGAGCACATCCTGGCCGGCGACATCGGCTGCGGCGGCGCCGCAGGCCTGCGCGCCGAGCGCCTCGCCGAGATCCGCGCCGCCCGCAAGCTCATCGCGATCTCCGACTGGGCCCGCGCCCGGCAGTGGACCACCGACGAGCACGAGCTGGCCGACGAGCTCGGCGTCACCACCTGGGTCCTCCGGGCCCGCCACGCCGACCTGCAGGGGGGTGCCCAGTGGGGTACATCGAAGACCGCTGGCTGACGAAGAAGCCCGACCCCGCGACGAACAAGAAACGCCGCACCGCCCGCTACGGGAAGGGCAAGCGGTACCGGGTCGGAGGGATCCCCGGCGTGCGCGACGCTTGCTTCGCCACGCTGGAGGACGCCAAGAAGTGGAAGTCGACGGCCGAGACCGACACGCTCCGTCTGACCTGGATGGACCCGCGGGAGGGAGAGATGACGCTGCGGGAGTACGTCGAGACGATCTGGTGGCCCGGCCGGTCCGACCCGACGAACACGGCCGGACCGATGAGGTCGAAGATCTGGAACCACATCCTCGACCCGATCGGCGACCTCCAGCTGCGACAGATCGATGAGGAAGTGCTGCGGCTGTGGCTCAAGGGCCGCCGGGAGCAGGCAAAGCTGGGCGAGGGCACCCTGGAAGTGGTCTGGATCCACCTGGGATCGATCCTGGGCTCTACGGTCGGCAAGCGGCTGGCCGCCAACCCGTGCCGCGCCCACATCCACCTGCGGCCGGCCGGGGGCAGTAGCAGCACCGCCCGCGCGTGGTCGGCCCGCGAGTTCGTCGAGATCCGGGAGCAGATGCGGGAGCGCTACCGGATAACCGCCGACCTTGGGCTGCACGCCGGCCTGCGCCAGGCCGAGATGATCGGGATCGGCCTGGACGACATCGACGAGGACGCCATGGTCATCCGGCTGCGGCGCCAGCTGCTGTGGGCGAACGGGACGCGGCCCTACTTCAAGCTCCCGAAGGGCAGGAAGGAGCGGGTGATCCCGCTGTCGCCCGGGCTGCTGCAGCTGATCCGGGAGCACGTGGAGAGCTTCCCGCCGGTGGAGACGACGCTGCCCTGGGAGGGGCCCGGCAACGGCAAGCGGGAGACGGCCACCGCCCAGCTGCTGGTGACGACGCAGTGGCGCCACCGGCTGAACCCCTCGGGGTACAACCAGAGGATCCTCAAGCCGGCGCTCGCCGCAGCCGGCTTGATCCCGGCGAAGGGCGAGGAGGGGTGGGGGTGGTCAGGGACGCGGGAGGAGATGTACCACCGCTTCCGGCACACCTACGCCAGCGTCCAGCTCCGGACCGAGGCGCCGGTGGCCGTGTCGAAGTGGATGGGCCATGCCTCACCGGAGATCACGCTCAGGGTCTACGCCCACTTCATCCCCGAGGACGCGCAGCGCGGCCGGGCGGCGGTCGATAACTGGCTCAGCGCGGGGAGTCAGCGAAACTCCCCAGATTCTCCCCACGAGCCGCACTGACGATCGATGTGACCCAGTGTCACGAGACTCGGCGGGCCGGTCGACTCGCTCCCGCAGCGGGCCGACCGGCAGGAAACGGCAGGTCAGGAAGACGCGGTGTAGTCGTAGAAGCCGCGGCCGGACTTGCGGCCCAGCAGGCCCGCGTCGACCATCCGGGAGAGCAGCGGCGGGGCCGCGTACAGCGGCTCCTTGTACTCGTCGTACATCGACTCGGCGATCGAGACGATGGTGTCCAGGCCGATCAGGTCGCACAGGCGCAGCGGCCCCATCGGGTGGGCGCAGCCGGCCTCCATGCCCTTGTCGATGTCGGCGGCGGTGGCGACGCCGGACTCGAACATCCGGACGGCGGAGAGCAGGTACGGGACCAGCAGGGCGTTGACCACGAAACCGGCCCGGTCGCGGGCGCGGATCGGCTCCTTGCCCAGCACCTCGACGGCGAACTGCTCGGCGCGGGTGGTGGTCTCGGCGGAGGTGGTCAGGGTCGGGATGACCTCGACCAGCTTCTGCACCGGCGCCGGGTTGAAGAAGTGCAGGCCGATCACCTGCTCCGGGCGGCCGGTCGCGGCGGCCAGCTTCACGATCGGGATGGAGGAGGTGTTGGAGGCGAGGATCGCGTCCCGGCGGGTCACCACCTGGTCCAGGGTCTGGAAGATCTTGACCTTGACGTCCTCGCGCTCGGCGACCGCCTCGACCACCAGGTCGCGGTCGTGGAAGTCGGCGAGCTCGGTGGTGAAGGAGAGCCGGGCCAGCGCCGCGTCCCGGTCCTGCTCGGACAGCTTGCCGCGCCGCACCGCGGTCTCCAGCGAGTTGGTCAGCCTGGTCCGCCCGAGCTCCAGTGCCTCGCCGCTGGCCTCGGAGATCAGCACCTCCAGGCCGGACCGGGCGAAGACCTCGGCGATGCCCGACCCCATGAGGCCGCAGCCGACTACTCCGACGCGCGCGATGTCGCTCACACAAATGCCCTTCGGGACGGAGCCGGGGGTCACCCGGCCGGGGTGTCGCGGACGCCGTGGTCCGCCCGGACGACGGTACTACCTGCCTTAACGCCCGTTCACATCGGTGCGTGCCGGACCGCCCCGCCCGCCGAGCGCGCCGGGCGCTCGGCCGAACGGGTGAGGGTGGACGGTGCGCCGCGCGCGCTC
The DNA here is from genome assembly GCF_055562955.1 of Kitasatospora sp. NPDC015121. Classification (NCBI taxonomy): domain Bacteria; kingdom Bacillati; phylum Actinomycetota; class Actinomycetes; order Kitasatosporales; family Streptomycetaceae; genus Kitasatospora; species Kitasatospora sp. NPDC015121. Next base: position 347,518 of record NZ_JBVHEH010000004.1, on the reverse strand, counting down.
CCCCGTGCGCCCCCCGGCGGGGACCACAATGCGGCGCAGGTCCGGCCCGGAGCAGGGGCCGGCCGGAGGAGGGAGCAGGTCATGGGGACGGGATCACTCGCCGGACAGGTCGGACTGGTCACCGGGGCGGGACGCGGCATCGGCCGCGAGATCGCCATCGGGCTCGCCGCCGAGGGCATGGCCGTCGGCCTGGTCGGCCGCACCCAGGACCGGCTGACCGCCACCCTCAAAGAGTGCGTCCGGCACGGCGCCCGGGGCGTCGCCGTCACCGCCGACGTCACCCGCCCCGGCGCCGTCCGGGAGGCCGTCCGCTCGATCGAACGCGACCTCGGCCCCGTCGACCTGCTGGTCAACAACGCCGGACAGGTCGACCGCGCCGAGGTGCCGGTCTGGGAGACCGACCCCGCCCAGTGGTGGCAGGTCGTCGAGACCAACCTGCGCGGCCCCTACAACCTGCTGCGCCACGTCCTGCCCGGCATGGTGCGCCGCCGCCGGGGCCGCGTCGTCAACCTCAACAGCGGCTTCGCGCTGCGCCCCGACGGCCACTACAGCGCGTACGCCACCTCGAAGGGCGCGCTGCTCCGGCTCTCCGACAACATCGCCGACTCGGTCGGCGAGCACGGCGTCGTGGTGCTCGACATCAGCCCCGGCGCCGTCGCCACCGAGATGACCGCCGGCATGGAGATGTTCCGCGACATGAAGGCCTGGGGCTCCGTCCCCTACATGGTCGCCGTCACCGTCGACGCCGCCCGGGGCCGCTTCGACGGGCTGCACGGACGCTTCCTGCACGCCGGGCGCGACAACCTGGAGACGCTGGTCGCCTCCGCCGCCGCCATCCGCTCCTCCGACGCCCGCACGCTGCGGCTGCGCCCGTACGGGCCGGACGACCCGGTGGCGTGAGCGGCCGCCTAGGCGTCGAGCAGGGCGGCCAGGTCGGCGTCCGGGAGGGAGCCGGCCGGACGGCCCGCGCGGGCGAAGCCGGTGGCCAGCCGCTGCAGGGCGGCGTTCAACGGGGTCGGCACGCCGTGCAGGCGGCCCAGCAGGACCACCTCGCCGTTCAGGTAGTCCGCCTCGATGTCGCCGGTGCCGCGCGCCAGCGACTGCCAGGACGAACCGCCGCCGCGCACCGCGCCCGCCAGTGGCAGCAGCGTCACCCGCTCGCCGCGCACCGCCCGCTGCTCCTCCTCGGACGGGTGGGCGATCCCGGCGGCCGCCAGCACCGCCTCGCCCTCCGCCCGCACCCGCCGCCACGCCCGCATCCGCAGCTCGCCGTCGATCGGACCGGCCACCGCCTCCAGCGCGTTGCCCAGGTTGCCGAGCAGCTTCGCGTACTTCCAGGCCATCACGTCCGCCCGGGCGTACGCGTCGAAGTGCGCGCCCGCCAGGTCGGCGGCGACGCGGGCCGAGGTGTCGTCCGTGCCGTGCGGGTAGCGGCCCAGGTGCAGCACGCCCGAGCGCGGGGAGCCCGCCGCCGAGACCGCGCCCGGCTCCAGGTGGGTGGACGGCAGCCACACGCACATCCCGTACACCCGCTCGAAGCGGCGCAGCGCCAGGCGCTCGTTGGCCACCCCGTTCTGCGCGCACACCAGCGGCAGCCGCTCGGCCGCCGTCCCGCCGCCCGCGACCGGGCGGGGCGCCCATTGCTCCAGCAGGGCCGTCGAGTGCTGGGTCTTCACCGCCAGCAGCAGGACGTCGTCCGGCGTCAACCCCACCTCGTCCGGGCCGCCGACCGCTGGGACCGCCAGCCGGTGCGTGCCGTCCGGGACGGTCAGCCGCAGGCCGCCGGCGCGCAGCGCGGCCAGGTGCGGGCCGCGGGCGACCAGCAGGACGTCGTGGCCGGCCCGGTGCAGCCGGCCGCCGATGGTGCCGCCGACCGCGCCGGCGCCGATGATCACGTAGCGCATGGGGTCGAGCATGCCACGGGGGCGACCGGCCGACGGGGGCGGGGAGCCGGGGCCGGGAGGCGGGTCAGGCGCAGAGCTCGGAGGCGGTCACCGCGTGCAGGCCCTTCTCGGTGAGGCCGTCCAGGATCGCCGGGAGCGCCGTCACCGTGCCCGGGTGGCCCATGTGCAGGGCGACCACCGAACCGGCCGCCGCCGCCCTCAGCACCCGGTGGGTCACCGTGTCCGCGCCCGGGTCCGCGTAGTCGCGCGGGTCCACGTCGAAGGACAGCACGTGCGCGTAGCCGACCTGCCGGGCCTGCTCCTTCACCATCGCGTTCGCGTACTGGGTGGCGGACGGCCGGAACCAGCGGCCGATCGACCCGGTCAGGCGCTCCAGCCGCTGCGCGCACTGCGCTATCTCCTCGTGCGCCTGCTCCGGGCGCATCGCCGAGATGTCCAGGTGGTTCTGGGTGTGGTTGCCCAACTCGTGGCCCCCGGACAGGATCCGCTGCGCGATCTGCGGCTGCTCGTCCAGCCAGCTGCCCACCGCCAGCACCGTCAGCCGGGCACCGCGCTGCTCGGCCGTCGTCAGCAGCGCGGTGGCGATCGCCGGATCGCCCTGCCCGTGGAAGGTCAGTGCCAGCTGCGGCCGGGTGTGCGGGCCGGACACCACCTCCTGCGGGGTGTCCGGGGCGAGCGGGGGCAGCGCGAACGGGGTCGCGGAGGGGGAGGCGGCGGTGCTCGGGGACGGGCTCGGTCCCGGACCGGGCGACTCGGCCAGGTGCGCGGGCTGCGGACGGGCCGCCACCGAGGGGCCGTTCGCGCCCCGGCCGTCGGACGGGCCGCCGCACGCGGCGACGAGGCCGCCGGCGGCACCCAACGCGGCCAGGCGGGTAGCGGAACGCAGAACACTGCGGCGGTCGACAGTCATCGCGGCCCAGCCTAAGCCGACGTCTCGGCGGGGCGGCAACGGCTACCGCCCGGACGAGTGGCCGGGCGGTGCGGCGGGCGGGCACCCGGACGGGGCCGGAGGAGGGGCCGGAGGAGGGGTCGGGTGAGGGGCGTTCAGGCGGGCGGCCCGGCGGGGGTGAGGGCGCCGAACAGCAGGGCCGCGGTGACCAGGGCCGCGCCGAGCAGCTGCGGCGGGGACGGGACGGCGCCGGTCAGCAGCGCGCCGGCCAGCGTCGCGGTCAGCGGGACCAGCCCGCCGAACAGGCCCGCCCGCTCGGTGGGCAGCACGGTCAGCGCCGAGTACCAGAGCAGGAACGCGCCGCAGGTCAGCACCGGCCCCAGGTAGAGCAGGGCGAGCAGCTCGCCGCCGGACGGCACCCGCAGCGCCGTCGGCGAGAGCGCCGCCAGTGCGGCGAACAGCGGCACCGCCAGCAGCGTGGTGTACGCCGACACCCGGACCGGGCCCAGCCGCGGCAGCAGCGGCACGGCGAGCAGCGAGAACGCCGCCTCGCACAGCAGGGTCCCGGTCGCGAACAGCAGCCCCAGCGCGTCACCGTGCCCGAAGCCCTGGGTCAGCGCCGCCCCGCACACCACCAGCGCCGCCGCGACCAGCATCCGGACGGCCGGCCGGCGACCGGCCAGCAGCGGGCCCGCGACGCCCAGCAGCAGCGGGGTGCAGCCCACCACGCTGCCGACCACCGCCGGGTCGGTGTGCCGCAGCGCGGCGACCAGCAGCAGGTTGAACCCGAACAGGCCGGTGCCCGACAGGGCCAGCAGCAGGGCGAGTTCGCGCGCCGTCAGCCGGTGCGCGAGCCTCGGCCGCCGCCGCGCCAGCGGCAGCAGGACCACCGAGGCCAGGGCGTAGCGCAGGGCCTGGCCGCCGGCCACCGGGTACGAGGCGAAGGCGGCGCTCACGCCGGTGGACGCGCCGAGGACCGCCATCGCGGTGGCCGCGCGGGCGGTGCCGGCCGGGAGGAGCGCGCTGCCGGACGGCGCGGTGCCGGACGGTGCGGTGCCGGACGGTGCGGTGGCGGCGGGTGGGGTGGTGCTGGTTTCTGCCATGGGTGTCACGCTAGGAGGGAGGTGGTCCGGTTCCCAGGGCCACTTGAAGGGGCGGCGGGAGGACCACTTCGCCGTCCCGGTCGGAGTCGAGTCGGAGTCGAGTCGGAGCGGGAGGGGCGGGCGTGGTGCGGGAGTTGCTGGTCGCGTGGGAGCCGGGCGGCGGGGAGCTGACCGGGCGGTTGGTGCGGGCGCTGCGGGAGGCGGTGCGGGAGGGGCGGCTGGTGGGCGGGGAGCGGCTGCCGGCCAGCCGGGTGCTGGCCGCCGAACTGGGGGTCTCGCGCGGGGTGGTGGTCGAGGCGTACGAGCAACTCGCCGCCGAGGGCTACCTGGTGGGGCGGCGGGGGTCGGGCACCAGGGTCGCGGAGGGCGTCGCGGTGCAGCGCCCGGAGCCGGCCGGGACGGCGGCGGGGGCCGAACCGCGGTACGACCTGAAGCCGGGCTCGCCGGACCTGGGGGCGTTCCCGCGGGCGGCCTGGGCCGGGGCGGTGCGCAAGGCCCTGCAGGGGGCCGAGAACCGGGAGCTCGGGTATGGCGACCCGGCCGGATTGCCGCGGCTGCGCGGGGAGTTGGCGGCGTACCTGGGGCGGGTGCGGGCGGTGGCCGCGCGGCCGGAGCGGGTCGTGGTGGTCAGCGGGGTCGGGCAGGGGCTGGCGCTGCTGGCCGGGGTGCTGGCCCGGCGGGGGTGCGCGCGGGTCGCGGTGGAGGACCCCGGCTCGCCCGGCACGCTGGAGCTGCTGCGCGCCCACGGGGTCGAGCCGGTGGGCGTGCCGGTCGACGGAGAGGGCCTGCTGGTGGGCGAGTTGGCGGCGTCCGGGGTGGAGGCGGTGCTGGTGACGCCCGCGCACCAGTACCCGACCGGCGTCGCGCTGTCGGCCCGCCGCCGGGGCGAACTCGCCGCCTGGGCGCGGGCGGGCGGGCTGGTGGTGGAGGACGACTACGACGCCGAGTTCCGCTACGACCGCGAACCGCTGGGCGCCGTCCAGGGGTTGGCGCCCGAGCGGACGGTGTACCTGGGCTCGCTCAGCAAGACCCTGGCGCCCGGGCTGCGGCTCGGCTGGGCGGTGCTGCCCGGCGGGCTGGCCGGGGAGTTCCGGGAGGCCAAGCGCTACGCCGACCTCGGCACCGGCGCGGTCGACCAACTCGCCTTCGCCGCCCTGCTGGAGGGCGGCGGCTACGACCGCCACCTGCGCGCGGTCCGCCCCCGCTACCGGGCCCGTCGGGACGCCCTGGCGGCCGCCCTGCGCGAGCACCTCCCGCGGGCGGTGCTGCGCGGCGTCTCCGCCGGGCTGCACCTGTACGCCGAGCTGCCGTCCGGCACGGACGAGCGGGCGCTGACCGGGGCGGCGCTGCGGCGCGGGGTGCGGGTCGCGCCGGTCGGACCCGGGCGGCTGGCGCCCGGGCCGGCGGCCGTCACGCTCGGCTACGCCGGGGTGGCCGAGCAGCGGCTGCGCGAGGCGGCGGCGCTGCTCGGCGCGGCGTACCGGGAGATGGGCTGACGGTCCGTCAGGAGAAGGGTGCGGCCTGGTCGTAGGCGATCACCACGACGACCGCGACCACGGCGAGCACCGCCGTCAGGTTGATCGCCTGGACGAGTCCGCGCCGCGCGCGGGGCGCGTAGCCGAGGGCGGCGCCGGCGGCCAGGCCGGTGAGCAGGCCGCCCAGGTGGCCCTGCCAGGAGGTGAAGCCCGCCGACAGCACCATCCAGACCGCGAAGGACGCCATCAGCTGGTTGCCGCCGAGCGGGTCGTAGCCCTGGCTGCGGCTGAGCATCCAGTACCCGCCGACCAGGCCGAAGACCGCGCCGGACGCGCCCAGCGACAGGCCGTGCGGGGCGAACAGGAACTCCAGGGCGGCCGAGCCCAGCGCGGACAGCAGGTACAGCCCGAGGAAGCGCAGCACGCCGAGCCGGTTCTCGACGACCCGGCCCAGCATCCACAGCCAGTACAGGTTGCCCAGGAGGTGCAGCAGGCCGATCGGCGGCTCGGTCGGTTCGAGGTGGACGAACGCGTTGGTGATCAGCCGGTACCACTCGCCCTCCGCCACGCCCGACAGGTGGTAGACGTAGGTGGCGGGGTCGGCGCCCTTCGGCAGCAGGCCGCCCGAGCCCAGCATCGCGAGCTGGTCGACGGTGTCCGGGCGGACCAGTTCGAGCAGGTACACGGCCACGTTCAGCGCGATCAGCGCGAGGGTCGCGTACGGGCGGGAGGTGATCCGGCCGCCGAACGCCGTCCGGGCCTGCCGGACGCTCTGGTGGCCGGACTTGACGCACTCCACGCACTGGTAGCCGACCGCCGCCTCGCGCCGGCAGTCCGGGCAGACGTGGCGGTCGCAGCGGGTGCAGCGGACGTACGACTCCCGGCCGGCGTGCCGGAAGCAGGTCGGCGACGGCGGCTCGGGAGCCGGGGCCCCCGGGACGGGGTGCGTGGCGGCCATGAACGGGTTCCTCCCCTGGGCGGTGGTGCTCGGCCGCGGGGTCCCCACGGCGGACTTCCACGGCGAAGCGGCGCTCACCCTAGAGCACGGCGAGGACGGTGCGTACACCAGGGAGGGCGGGGAGGAGCGGCGCTCAGCGGCGGACGGCGCTCAGGACGGTGAACTTCGGGCTGCCCGCCACCGTGCGGCAGCCGCCGAACAGGCGGCGCAGCTTGAGGTGGTAGCCGAGGTGCCGGTTGCCGACCACGCGCAGTTCGCCGCCCGGGCGCAGGACGCGGCGGGCGCCGGTGAACATGCGGTGGGCGATCGCGTCGGTGGTGGCCTGGTGGGAGTGGAACGGGGGGTTCAGCAGCACCAGGTCGGCGGAGGCGGACGGGACGTCGGCGAGGGCGTCGCCGACCAGGAACTCGGCGCGGCGGCCGGGGCCGAGGTTGTCCCGGAAGGTCTCCTCGGCGGAGGCCACGGCCTGGAACGACTCGTCCACGAAGAGGAGTTCGGCGTCCGGGTCGGCGAGCGCGGCGGCGGTGCCGAGAACGCCGTTGCCGCAGCCCAGGTCGACGATCCGGCGCGGGGCGCCGGAGGGTTCGGGCAGGTGCTGGAGGAAGAAGCGGGTGCCGATGTCGAGCCGGTCCGCGCAGAACACGCCCGCCTGGTTGGCGACCCGGCGGCCCGACAGGACGCCGATGCCCTCCGGGAGCCGGTAGCGCAGCGGCCACGGGTTCGCCGGGCGGACGAGGCCCGGGTCGGGGGCGGTGTGGATCAGGCGGGCCTTGCGGACGGCGAGCGAGGTGCGGGTCGGGCCGAGGATCCGCTCGAACAGGTTCAGCGTGGAGGTGTGGATCTCGGTGACCATGCCGGTGCCGGCCACCACCGTGCCCGGGTGGACCGCCGGGGCCAGCCGGTGCAGCTGGTCCTCCAGCAGCGCCAGGCTCTTCGGGACGCGCACCAGCAGCACGTCGACCCGCTCCGGCGGCGCGTCCCGGGTGCTGCGGACCTCGACGGCGGCCGGGTCGAGGCCGTTGCGGGCGAGGTTCGCGGCGACCGCCCGGGAGGCGAGGTACGAGTCGGTGACCGCGGTCAGGCCGCCGGCCTCCGCCGCGAGGGCGGTCGAGAGCGCGCCCCAGCGGTCGCCGAGGACGGTGACCGTCCCGTCCAGCGGCACCGCCTCCTCGTGCAGGTGCCGCAGCAGGTACTCGTCGGCGGCGTCCCAGGCGCGCAGCCGCTCGCGCGGGTCCTCCGGGAACCGGGCCAGCTCGAACTCGCCCCAGGGGGTGGTGAAACAGTTCATCGTGCCCCCAGGCTAGCGGAGGGCGCGACGGCGCCCGGATGACTACGGAGGGTGACGGATGGGCGTGCTGGGGCGGCGGGAGCGGGTGGTCGGGGCGGTGCTCGGCTCGGCGGTCGGGGACGCGCTCGGCGCGCCCTTCGAGTTCGGGCCGGCCGGGGCGTTCGGGGCGCGGTTCCCCGGCCCGGCCGCGATGTGCGGCGGCGGCGGGTGGGACCCCGGCGAGGCCACCGACGACACGCAGCTGGCCGTCCACCTCGGCGAATCGCTGCTGGCCGCCGGCGGGCTCGACCTGCCCGGGATGTTCGAGCGCTTCCGCGGCTGGGCGGCCGGCGGCCCAAAGGACATCGGCCTCCAGACCGGGGTCGTGCTCGGCGGCGACCTGCCCTGGGACCTCGCCGCGGCCGCGCACTTCCGGACCGAGGGCCGGGCCGCCGGAAACGGCGCGCTGATGCGGGCCGTCACCGGCGCGGTGTGGTTCGCGCCGCAGGGGCGGGCGGCGACGATGGCCGCCGCCCGCCGGATCACCGCCTTCACCCACGGCGACGGCGCCGCCTGGGAGGGCACCGCGATCCTGCACGAACTGCTGCGCGTCGCCCTGGACGGCGGCGACCCCCTGGCGGCCGTGCCGCGGACGCTCCGCGAGGTGCGGGCCGAGCACCGCGAACGGTGGGCGCGCGTCCTCGACGCGCACTGGCGGCCGGAGCACGCGACCGAGGGCAACGGCGCCGTGTGGCCCTGCCTCGGCTCGGCGCTCTGGGCGCTGCGGACGACCGGCGGCCTCGCCGACGCGCTGCGGGCGGTGATCGACCTCGGCGGCGACACCGACACCACGGCCGCCGTCACCGGGGCGCTCGCGGGCGCCCGCTACGGGGCGGACGTGATCCCGGCCGACTGGCTGGCGGCGCTGCACGTGCCGCTGCCCCCGACCCGGCGGGTGCTGCGGGCGGGGGAGCTGGCGGCGCTGGCGGTGGCACTGGACGAGGGCGGGCGACGGGCGGGCGGGGCCCGGGCGGGGGAGGGCGGCTGGACCCGCGGACGGGTGCCGCGGGTCAGGCCGTGGTGAGGACCAGGGCCGCGTTGTGGCCGCCGAAGCCGAAGGAGTTGGTGAGGGCGGCGGTGGCGGGGTGCGGCCCGGCGACGGTGACCAGGTCGAGGGGGAGGAGCTCGGGGTCGGGGTCGGTGAGGTTGCGGATCGCGGGGGCGTACTGGTGGTGCAGGGAGTAGGCGGTGGCCAGGGCGGAGAGCGCCCCGGCCGCGCCGAAGAGGTGGCCGGTCATCGACTTGGTGGCGGTGACGGCCGGGCGGTGCGGGCCGAAGACGCGGGTGAGGGTCTCGGCCTCGGTGAGGTCGCCCAGCGGGGTGGAGGTGGCGTGGGCGTGGACCAGGCCGATCGCCTCGGGCGGCAGGCCGGCGTCGGCGAGGGCCGCGCGGACGGCGCGGGTCTGGCCGTCGGGGTGGCCGGCGGTGATGTGGTGGGCGTCGGAGGTGACGGCGGCGCCGGCCAGGGTGGCGTAGCGGCGGTGCGCCGGGCGGAGGGTGGCGCGTTCCAGGACGAGCATCGCGGCGCCCTCGGCGATGACGAAGCCGTCGCGTCCGGTGTCGAAGGGCCGGGAGGCGCCGGCCGGGTCGTCGTTGCGCAGCGAGTGGGCGCGGGCCTGCGCGAAGCCGGCCAGCGGGAGCGGGTGCAGGCAGGCCTCGGTGCCGCCGGCCAGCACCACGTCGGCCCGGCCGAGCCGGATCAGGTCGAGGCCCAGGGCGACGGCCTCGGCGCCCGAGGCGCACGCGCTGACCGGGGTGTGGGCGCCGGCCCTGGCGCCGAGGTCGATGGAGACCCAGGCGGCGGGCCCGTTGGCCATCAGCATCGGGACGGTGTGCGGGGAGACCTTGCGGACGCCGGAGCGCTCCAGCACGTCGTCCTGGTCGAGCATGGTGACCGCGCCGCCGGTGCCGGTGCCGATCACCACCGCGAGCCGCTCGCCGTCGACACCGGGACGGCCGGCGTCGGCCCAGGCCTCGCGGGCCGCGATCAGGGCGAGCTGTTCGCTGCGGTCGAGGCGGCGGGCCTCGATCCGGTCGAGGACGGTGCCGGGCTCCACGGCGAGCTGCCCGGCGATCCGGATCGGCAGCTCGGCGGCCCAGGGGCGGTCGAGGACGCGGATGCCGTTGTGCCCCTCGCACATGGCCCGCCAGGTGGCGGGCGCGGTTCCGCCGAGCGGGGTGGTGGCTCCGAGGCCGGTGACCACGACGGTGTCGTGTGCGGTGCGCATGGCGATACTCCCGTTGTGAAGGCAGCACAATGATCGGACTCTCCGGCGGTCGGCCGGACGATCCGATGGGCCTCACTCTGCCAAGGCGGACGGGCGCGCAGGGCTGCCGGCCGCGACCGAGTCGTACCCGGTGGGCTTGTAGGTTTCTGACAGGATTGGTTGATCATGCGGCAGGGAAGGGCGCCGGGGTCGAGGGGGGAGGGGCGAGGCCGCGGGGAGGGTTCCCACGGGGGTCCGGGCGGCGGCCGCTGCCCACGGGAGCCCGGCCGGACCGCACCCGGCCGAGCCGGTCAGGGCCGCGGCGCGGGCGGCAGCAGGCGCTCCGCCAGGGCGCGGGCCACCGCCGGGTCGGGTCGGGCGGGGGCGGGGTGGCGCGGGCCGTCGAGGAGGGCGGCGGGGACCGAACGGGCGGGCGGCGCCGACCAGTCCGGGCGGTCGAGGACGCTGACGTGCGCCTCCGCGTGCGCCCGGCCGTCGTGCTCGCCGGACGGGGAGACGTGCAGCCGCAACCGCCGGGCGTCCAGCCACTCGGCGCCCAGCACCCGCCGGCCGGGCGGGTCGGCGAGCAGCGGGACGGTCCGGCCGGTGTCCGGGCGGACGAGCAGCAGCTCGCCCGTGAACAGGTGCCCGCCGTCGTACCCGCCGGTGCCGACGGCCAGCAGCGGCAGCTCCGGGTGCAGCGCCAGCGCGTGCACCGGCTCCGCGCACACCAGCCGCCGCCGCAGCCACCCCCAGCCGCCGGCGCCCCCGGTGTCGAACACCCCGACCGTCCGGGCCTCGCCGTCCGGCCCCGCGCAGGCGAGGACGAGCAGGCGGCGGCCCGGGTCGGCGGCGGCCAGGACGGGGTCGCCGAGCGGGGCGAGGAGACCGGCGGGGTCGGCGGCGGGCATGCGGGCTGTCCTTTCGCGGGCGGCGGGCCGGGCGGTGGCGCGGCCGGAGCCGGGGCAACCGCCCCGTCCGGGGTCGATCGTCGCAGGTCCCCCGGGGGAGTCGGTCAGCCGGCGGTCTTCTCCTCGCGGCCCTCGACCAGGACGGCCGGCTCCAGCGGCGAGGCGATCTCCTGCGGCTTGCTGCGCGAGGCCCAGTCGCGGATGCCGATCACCACCATGACGAAGAACACCGAGTACACGATGCCGGAGAAGTACAGCTTCGAGTGCACCGCCAGCGGCACGCCGACCAGGTCGACCGCCAGCCAGACGAACCAGAACTCGATGTAGCGGCGGGCCTGGCTGTACATCGCGATGATCGAGCCGACGAAGATCCAGGCGTCCGCGCTCACCATCCACATCGGCGCGCCCGGGTAGAACGAGGCGTCCTGCCACTTCAGCACCGCCGCGAACGCGATCGTGCCGAACACCATCGCGGCTGCCAGCACCGCCCGCTCGGACCAGTTCGCCCAGCGGACGTTGATGGCGCCCTCCTGCTCGCGGCTGCGCTTCCAGGTCGCCCAGCCCCAGGCCGCCGAGACGATGATCACGACCTGCCGGGCGGCGTTGCCGCCGAGGTGCACGTTCAGGCTGGCGATCAGCAGGAACACCGAACCGAGGATCTGCACCGGCCAGGCCACCAGCGACCGGCGCAGGGCCAGCCAGACGGTGGCGAGCGCCAGGACGTTGCCCAGGAAGTCGGACCAGTAGACGGGGAACAGGCCGAAGAAGCTGAACTGGCTGTTCAGCCAGTCGAATGCGCTCATGACTCACACCTTTGTTCGTGCGGAGCGAGGTGGTGGGGGGAGACGACCGGCTCCGGGGGAGGGGGCCGGTCGGGCACGCGGGCGTCGGGCGCGGTGAGGGGGTGGGGGCGGGGGCGCGTGCGGTGGAGCGGGGGCGGGGGCGCGTGCGGTGGAGCGGGGGCGGGGGCGCGTGCGGTGGGGTGGGGGGAGGGGAGGGGAACGGTCGGCCCCGCCGGGAAGCGGGGGAGCGGCGGGGCCGACCGGGTCGGTGGGGCGGGGGGTCAGGCCGGGGGCGCGGGCGTGGGGCGGGTGCGCAGGCCGGCGGGGGAGGTCAGCAGGGCGTCCGAGCGGCGGACGTCCTCGCGGGCGGCGGCGAGCAGGTCGTCGACGGTGGCGAACCGCTCGGTGTCGCGCAGCCGGGCGACGAACCACAGTTCGACCCGTTCGCCGTACAGGTCGTCCGAGGTGTCGTGGCAGTGCACCTCGACGTGCACCTCGGACGAGTCGCCGAAGGTCGGGTTGGTGCCGATGCTGACCGTCGCCCGGTGCACGCCGCCGGTCGCCGGACGGGCCAGCCAGCCGCTGTAGATCGCGGGCGGCGGGACGGCCGTGCCGGGGACGGGTGCGAGGTTGGCGGTCGGGAAGCCCAGGCCCGTCCCGCGGCCGGCGCCGTGCACGACGGTGCCGACCAGGGGGGCCGGGGGGTGCTCAGGCATGGGGGGTGAGCTCGCGGAACTGGCTGGTGTGGAAGACCAGTGGCTCCACGCCCGGGAACAGCCGGGCGGTGAGCAGCTCCAGCAGGACGATTTCGTGGTCCCCGCCGTCGTACACCGGGCCGACCCGGGCGGTCAGCCAGAGCGCCGCGTCGTGGATCAGCACCGCGCCGTCCCCGGTCGGCCGCCAGGGCGTGCCGCCGAACCGGTCGCCCGCCCGGGAGGCGAGCTTGCGGCACAGCGCGCCCTGGCCGCGGCTGAGCACGCTCAGCCCGAGCACCGGGGCCTCGGCGAGCCGCGGCCAGGTGGTGGAGGTGCGGGCCACGCTGATCGCGACCATCGGCGGCTCCAGCGAGATGGACACGAAGGAGCTGGCCGCGAACCCGACCGGCTCGCCGTCGCGCAGCGCGCCGACCGCGACCACGCCGGTGGGGTACGCCCCGAACGCCTGCCGCAGCGCGCCCGCGTCCAGCTCGGACGGTTCCGACGGCACGCTCGGCGCGGACGGCACGCTCGGTTCGGTGGGGTGGTGGGCGGGAGTGGCCATGGCCGTCGCCGTCCTCTCGTGGTGCGGGGGAGCGGTGGGTCAGTGACGGTGCCGGGCGGCCGGGTGGCTGGCGGGCAGCGCCCGGTCGTCGGCGCCGGTCAGCCGCTCGCGCAGCGACTCGCCCGGCGCGTACTCGCCGCGGAACGCGCCGCGCTCGCGCAGGATCGGCAGCACCGACTCGACGAACTCGACCGTGGAGGCGGGCTGCACGGTCGGCGAGAGCAGGAAGCCGTCCAGGTCGGCGCCCTCCGCCAGCGCGCAGATCTCGTCGGCGATCTCCTCGGCGGTGCCGACCACCGGGCGGGCCCCCACGCCGTGGGTGTGCCAGTCGGCCAGCACGTCGCCGACCGTCCTGCCGGCGAACCGGGCGACCTGGGTCTGCGACATCTCGGTGGACAGCTCGCTCATCGGGGTGTCCGGCGTGTACGAGGACAGGTCCAGGCCGGTGAACATCGCGTACGAGGCGACGGTGACCTCCGGGCGCTGCGCGTCCAGGACCCGCTGCCAGCGGCGCTCGGCGTCCGAGGTGGTGGCGCCGACCACGCAGGAGAACGCCGACATCACCTTGACCTCGTCGGCCTTCCGTCCGGACCGCACGGCCTCGGCGCGGATCGCCCGCGCGTGGCCGGCCAGCTGCTCGACGCCGCCGCTGCCGACGAACATGCACTCGCCGTGCCGCCCGCCGACCCGGCGGCCCGCGGGGGAGGCGCCGGCCTGGAACAGCACCGGGGTGCCCTGCGGGGAGCGGGCGGTGTTGCCGTAGCCGTGCGAGCGGAAGTACGGGCCCTCGTGCTCGACCAAATGCACCTTCGCCGGGTCGGCGAACCGGCCGGCCTTGTCCTTCTCCAGCGCGTCCGGCTCCCAGGCGCCCTCCCAGTACTTGTAGACCAGGTCGAGGAAGTCCTCGGCCATCGCGTACCGGTCGTCGTGCGCGACCATGTCCATCCCGAACGCCTTCACGGCGGTGTCGGCGGTGCCGGTGGTGACCACGTTCCAGCCGAGGCGGCCGCCGGAGAGCTGGTCCAGGGTGGCCAGGCGGCGGGCGAACGCGTACGGCGGCTCGACCAGCACCGAGCCGGTCACCACCAGGCCCAGGTCGGTGGTGGAGGCGAGCAGCGCCGAGGCGACCACGAACGGGTCCAGCCTCGGCAGGTCGAGGGTCTCCTCGGTGGCGATCGGCGGGCGGACCCCGTCGATCTCCGACCAGCCCCAGGCGTCGGCCAGGAACAGGAAGTCCAGCTTGGCGTCTTCGCACAGCCGGGCGACCTCCCGCCAGTAGCCGAGGGTGTCGAACAGGTGGCGGCGGCTGTCGGGGTGCCGCCAGGTGGCGGTGCCGCCGGCGTTGGTCTGGGCGTTCTCGAACAGGCCGAGCTTGAGGCTGCGCATGGGTGTTCTCCGTTGAACAGGCAGGCGGTGCGGGGGAACGGACGGGGGGTCAGCGGACGGTGTCCAGCTGCTCCGCGTACGGCATCGAGGACTGGGCGCCGAGCCCGGTCACGGCCAGCGAGGCCGCCCGGACGGCGCGGGCCGCCGCGGCGGGCAGGTCGGCGCCGCGGGCGAGCGCGTCGGCGAGGGCGCCGCAGAAGGTGTCGCCGGCGCCGACGGTGTCGACGGCGTCCACCACGGGGGCGGGCAGGTGGACGCCCGGGCGGCCCGGCTGCTTGATCAGCGCCCCGTCCGCGCCGAGCGTGACCACCACGGCCCCGCACGGCAGTTCGGCGCGCTCCAGCAGCGCGCGGGCGGCGTCCGGGCCGGTCACCGGCCCGCTGCCGAGCAGCGCGGCCAGCTCGCCCAGGTTGGGCACCAGGACGTCGACGGCGGCCAGCACCTCGGCGGCGACCGGACGGGCCGGGGCCGGGTTGAGGACGACCGTGCCGCCCTGCCCGCGGGTCCGCAGCACGGCCTCGGCCACCACCTCGGCGGCCACCTCGTGCTGCACCAGCACCACCTCGCCGGGGGTGCGGGCCAGCCACTGCGGCAGGTCCTCGACCGAGAGGACGGCGTTGGCGCCCGGGTTGACCACGATGGTGTTCTCGCCCAGCCGGTCGACCACCACCGAGGCGATCCCGGTGCGGGCGTCCGGCGCGGTCAGCACCGCGTCCAGCTCCACGCCCTCGGCGGCCAGCGCCCGCCGGATCGGCTCGCCGTCCGACCCGACCCGGGCCACCAGCCGCACCCGCGAACCGAGCCGGGCGGCCGCGACGGCCTGGTTGGCGCCCTTGCCGCCGACGCCCTCGACGAAGCCCCGCGCGAGCACGGTCTCACCGGGCCGCGGCAGGTCCTCGACGGTCAGGACGAGGTCGCGGTTGACCGAACCGACGACGGTGATGGACGGCATCTGGGGCTCCTCAGGAACCGTGGGAGATCGATCTCCCACACTCTGGACCAGCACTCACGAAGCGTCAAGTACCCTCGTGCTGCGCATTCCGCCAGCTCAGGCGGGCCGGGGTGGCGCGGCGCGATCCGAGACCGGGCCGACACCGTTCCGACACCCCGCCGCCGAGCGGTCCCGGTGCCGCGCACCGCACCACACCTCGCACACCGGGCCGCCGCCACCACGGCGCCACACCGCACCCGACACCGTTCCGACCGGGGAGGACCCCACGTGACAGCGCCCCGACTCCTCGACGTGGCCGCGGCCGCCGGCGTCTCGCGCGCCACCGCCTCCCGCGTCCTGGCCGGCACGCCGCGCAACGTCGACCCCGACCTGGCCCGCCGCGTCGAGGAGGCCGCCCGGCGCCTCGGCTACCGCACCAACCACTCCGCGCGGGCGCTGCGCACCGGCACCACCGGCACCGTCGGCGTGGTCGTCCCCTCGCTCGCCAACCCCTACTTCGTCCAGCTCGCCGACGCCATCGCCCAGCAGGTCCGGGCCGCCGGCGGGCAGCTGGTGGTCTCCGACGCGGCCAACTCGCCGACCATCGAGGCCGAGCAGATCGAGACCCTGCTGAGCGGACGGGTGGACGGGCTGCTGGTCGTCCCGGTCTCCGCCGCGGCCTCCGGGGCGGCGGTCCGGGCCGCCGCCGGGCGCGCGCCCGTGGTGCTGTTCGACCGCTGGGCGAGCGGCTCCGGCACGGTCGCCGTCACCCTCGACAACGCCGCCGCGATGGGCCTGCTGCTCGACCACCTGGACGGCCTCGGCCGCCGCCGGATCGCCGTGGTCGCCGCCGACCAGGCCTCCTCCTCCGGCGCGGAACGCCTCGCCGCCTTCACCGCCGCCCGCGGCCCCGGCGCCCCCGCCGTCCTGCTGCCCAGCTTCACCACCGACGCCGGCCGCACCGCCGGCCGCCGGATCGCCGAGCGGCGCGCCGAGGTCGACGCCGTGGTCTGCGGCGCGGACGTCCTCGCCGTCGGCCTGGTCAGCACCCTGCAACGGGCCGGGGTGTCCGTCCCCGGCGAGATCGCCGTCACCGGCTTCGACGACACCGAACTGCTCGAACTCCTCGACCCCCCGATCACCTCCATCCGGCACCCGCTCGCCGCGATGGCCGAACGCGCCCTCGCCCTGCTCCAGGCCCCCGCCGCCGACCGCGCCGAGGACGTCGAGCGCTTCGCCCCGCAGCTCGTCGTCCGCGCCTCCACCGACGCGGACGCCACCGCCTGACGGCGCGGCCCCGGGGGGCGGCTCCACGGGGAGGCCGTCCTCAGCAGGCGGGCTCGCCGCGGCGGCGACATCGGTCCCGGGTCCGCCCCGGGCGGCGGGCGCGACGGGTTCCCGGGCCGCCGCATCCTTGCATGATTTTGCTGGGCTGCGTATATTCATGCTGGGCCTGAGGAGGGAATGCCATGGTATTGCGAGTAGCGGTCGCCGGAGCGAGCGGGTACGCGGGCGGTGAGGTGCTGCGCCTGCTGCAGGCGCACCCCGAGGTGGAGATCGGCGCGCTGACCGGCGGCTCCAACGCGGGCCAGCGCTTCGGCGCGCTGCAACCGCACCTGATCGGCCTGGCCGACCGGGTGCTGGAGCCGACCAACCCGCAGACGCTCGCGGGGCACGACATCGTCTTCCTCGGCCTGCCGCACGGGCAGTCCGCCGAGCTCGCCGCCCAGCTCGGCGAGGACGTCCTGGTCGTCGACCTGGGCGCCGACCACCGGCTGAAGTCGGCGGCCGACTGGGAGCGGTTCTACGGTTCCGCGCACGCCGGGACGTGGCCCTACGGCCTGCCCGAACTGCCCGGCCACCGCGAGGCGCTGCGCGGCAGCAGGCGGATCGCCGTGCCCGGCTGCTACCCGACCGCCGTCACGCTCGCCCTGTACCCGGCGTACCAGGCCGGTCTGGCCGAGCCGGAGGCGGTGATCACCGCCGCGTCCGGCACCTCGGGCGCCGGCAAGGCCGCCAAGGCCCACCTGCTGGGCAGCGAGGTGATGGGCTCGATGAGCCCGTACGGCGTCGGCGGCGGCCACCGGCACACCCCGGAGATGGCGCAGAACCTGACCCCGCTCGCGGGCGAGCCGGTCACCGTCTCCTTCACGCCCACCCTGGCGCCGATGCCGCGCGGCATCCTCGCCACCTGCTCGGCCAAGGCCCGGCCCGGCACCACCGCCGACGGGCTGCGGGCCGCGTACGAGAAGGCGTACGGCGCCGAGCCGTTCGTCCACCTGCTGCCCGAGGGCCAGTGGCCGCACACCTCGTCCGTGTACGGCTCGAACGCGGCCGTGCTCCAGGTGGCGCTGGACGAGCACGCCGGGCGGATCATCGCGATCAGCGCGATCGACAACCTGGTGAAGGGCACCGCCGGCGGCGCGGTGCAGAGCATGAACATCGCCCTCGGCCTCCCCGAGGAGCTCGGCCTCCCGCTGAACGGAGTCGCACCGTGACCACCCCCCAGGACCAGAGCACCGGCAACGTCGGCGTCACCGCGGCCAAGGGCTTCCGCGCGGCGGGCGTCACCGCGGGCATCAAGGCCTCCGGCAACCCGGACCTCGCGCTGGTCGTCAACGACGGCCCGCGGCGCGCCGCCGCCGGCGTGTTCACCTCCAACCGGGTGCACGCCGCGCCGGTCAAGTGGTCGCGCCAGGTGCTGAACGACGGCGAGCTGACCGCCGTGGTCCTCAACTCCGGCGGCGCCAACGCCTGCACCGGCCCCGAGGGCTTCCAGGACACCCACGCCACCGCCGAGAAGGTCGCCGCCGAACTCGGCGTCGGCGCGATCGAGGTCGCGGTCTGCTCCACCGGCCTGATCGGCGTCCGGCTGCCGATGGACAAGCTGCTGCCCGGCGTCGAACTCGCCGTCGCGGCCCTGTCGGAGACCGGCGGCGAGAGCGCCGCGATCGCCATCAAGACCACCGACACCGTGCACAAGACCGCCCAGGTCACCGCCCCCGCGGGCTGGACCGTCGGCGGCATGGCCAAGGGCGCGGGCATGCTCGCCCCCGGCCTGGCCACCATGCTGGTCGTGGTCACCACCGACGCCGAGGTCGACTCCGCCGCCCTGGACGCCGCGCTGCGCGACGCCACCCGCACCACCTTCGACCGGGTCGACTCCGACGGCTGCATGTCCACCAACGACACCGTGCTGCTGCTGTCCTCCGGCGCCTCCGGGGTCGCCCCGGAGCCGGCCGAGTTCGCCGAGGCCGTGCGCACCGTCTGCGCCGACCTGGCCCGCCAGCTGATCGGCGACGCCGAGGGCGCCTCCAAGGACATCCGGATCGACGTCGTCAACGCCGCCACCGAGGAGGAGGCCGTCGACGTCGCCCGCACCGTCTCCCGCAGCAACCTGCTCAAGTGCGCCATCCACGGCGAGGACCCCAACTGGGGCCGGGTGCTGTCCGCGATCGGCACCACCTCCGCCGCCTTCGACCCGGACCGGCTGGACGTCGCCATCAACGGCGTCTGGGTCTGCCGCGACGGCGGCGTCGGCGAGGACCGCGACCTGGTCTCCATGAAGGACCGCGAGGTCGTCATCACCGCCGACCTCAAGGCCGGTCGGGCCTCGGCCAGCATCTGGACCAACGACCTGACCGCCGAGTACGTGCACGAGAACAGCGCCTACTCCAGCTGACCCCAGGGGGACGACCCACCGCCATGCAGATCGCACCCAAGGGCGAACAGGCCCGCAGCAACGCCGCCCTGCCCAAGGCCCGCACCCTGATCGAGGCGCTGCCCTGGCTGGAGCGCTTCCACGGCAAGACCGTGGTCATCAAGTTCGGCGGCAACGCCATGGTCGACGAGGACCTCAAGGCCGCGTTCGCCCAGGACGTCGTCTTCCTCCGCTTCGCCGGCCTGCACCCCGTCGTCGTGCACGGCGGCGGCCCGCAGATCAGCGCCCAGCTCGACCGGCTCGGCCTGGAGTCCTCGTTCACCGCCGGCCTGCGGGTCACCACCCCCGAGACCATGGACGTGGTCCGGATGGTGCTCGCCGGGCAGGTCCAGCGCGAACTCGTCGGCCTGCTCAACACGCACGGCCCGTTCGCCGTCGGCATGACCGGCGAGGACGCCCACACCATGACCGCCGCCAAGCGCTACGCCGTGGTCGACGGCGAGCAGGTCGACATCGGCCTGGTCGGCGACATCGTCAACATCGAGGCCGGCGCCGTGAAGGCGCTGATCGCCGACGGCCGGATCCCGGTGATCTCCTCGATCGCCCGCGGCACCGACGGCCACGTCTACAACATCAACGCCGACACCGCCGCCGCCGCGATGGCGGTCGCGCTCGGCGCCGAGATGCTGGTCGTGCTCACCGACGTCGAGGGCCTCTACCAGGACTGGCCGAACTCCGACGACGTGATCAGCCAGCTGAGCGCCAGCGAGCTGGAGGAGATGCTCCCCACCCTGGCCACCGGCATGCTCCCCAAGATGGAGGGCTGCCTGCGCGCCGTCCGCTCCGGCGTGGGCACCGCCCGCGTCCTGGACGGGCGGGTCCAGCACAGCCTGCTGCTGGAGATCTTCACCGACGAGGGCATCGGCACCATGGTGGTGCCCGACGACGACAGCACCGTACTGGGGGGCCTGGCATGAGCAGCAACGACGCCGTCATCGAGCGGTACGCGCACAGCCTGATGAACAACTACGGCACCCCGCGGATCCCGCTGGCGCGCGGCGAGGGCGCGCGGCTCTGGGACGCCGACGGCAAGGAGTACCTCGACCTGGTCGGCGGCATCGCGGTCAACGCGCTGGGCACCGCCCACCCCGCGATCGTCGAGGCCGTGACCCGGCAGCTCACCACCCTGGGCCACGTCTCCAACCTCTTCACCGCCGAACCGACGATCGAACTCGCCGAGAAGCTGATCGAGCTGGCCGGACGCCCGGGCAGGGTCTTCTTCTGCAACTCCGGCACCGAGGCCAACGAGGCCGCCTTCAAGATCTCCCGGCTGACCGGCCGCACCCACCTGGTCTCGCTCCAGGGCGCCTTCCACGGCCGCACCATGGGCGCCCTCGCGCTCACCGCCCAGCCCGGCAAGCAGGACCCGTTCAAGCCGCTGCCCGGCGACGTCACGTCCGTCCCGTTCGGCGACGTCGAGGCCCTGCGCGCCGCCGTCACCACCGACACCGCCGCGGTCTTCCTGGAGCCGATCCAGGGCGAGAACGGCGCCATCCCGCTGCCCGACGGCTACCTGAGGGCCGCCCGCGAGATCACCCGGGCCACCGGCACCCTGCTGGTCCTCGACGAGATCCAGACCGGCGTCGGCCGCACCGGCCACTGGTTCGCCCACCAGGCGGACGAGGGCGTCGAGCCCGACCTCGTCACCCTCGCCAAGGGCCTCGGCGGCGGCCTGCCGATCGGCGCCGTGCTCGCCTTCGGCCCGGCCGCCGACCTGCTCGGCCCCGGCCACCACGGCACCACCTTCGGCGGCAACCCGGTGGTCGCCGCGGCCGGCCTGGCCGTGCTGCGCACCATCGAGGAGCAGGGCCTGCTGGAGCACGCCGCCAAGCTCGGCGAGCGGCTGCGGGCCGGCGTCGAGGCGATCGGCGACCCGCTGGTCGACCACGTCCGGGGCAAGGGCCTGCTGCTGGGCATCGTGCTGACCGCGCCGGTCGCCGGGAAGGTCCAGGCCGCCGCCCAGGAGGCCGGCTTCCTGGTCAACGCCGCCGTCGCGGACGCCGTCCGGCTGGTCCCGCCGCTGGTGCTCACCGAGGAACAGGCCGACGCCTTCCTCGCGGCGCTGCCCGAGATCCTCCGGACGGTCCGCGAAGCCGCCCCCGACGCGACCAGCTGAGCGTCCTTCAGGAGAATCATCAGTTATGACCGAACCCCGCCCCGAGCACACGACCCCCGCCACCGGCCCCACGCCGCAGGTCCCGCAGACCCGCACCGCGCGCCACCGGCGGATCGTGGACCTGCTGACCCGTCAGCCCGTCCGCTCGCAGAGCCAGCTCGCCAAGCTGCTCGCCGACGACGGGCTGGTGGTCACCCAGGCCACCCTCTCCCGGGACCTGGACGAGCTCGGAGCGGTGAAGATCCGCAACCGGGACGGCGCGCTCATCTACGCCGTCCCGGCCGAGGGCGGCGACCGCACCCCGCGCGCCCCGATGGGCGAGTCCGCCAGCGAGGCCCGGATGGCCCGGCTGGCGGGCGAGCTGATGGTCTCCGCCACCGCCTCCGGGAACCTGGTGGTGCTGCGCACCCCGCCCGGTGCGGCCCAGTTCCTGGCCTCCGCGATCGACACCGCCGAGGTCTTCGAGATCCTGGGCACCATCGCCGGCGACGACACCGTGCTGCTGATCAGCCGCGACGCGGCCGGCGGGCAGGCGCTCGCCGACCACCTGATGCAACTCGCCCAGGCCAAGTCCCAGTAGCCTCCGCGGCTCCTCGGACCCCGCGTGCGGTACTGGTTTGTGAACTCATACGCGGTGGTGCATACTTATGCCTAACGCCGCATGGAACCCTGTTTGTGAATGGAGATAGCCGTGACCGATCGCGTCGTACTCGCCTACTCGGGCGGTCTGGACACGTCCGTCTGCATCGGCTGGATCGCCGAGGAGACCGGCGCCGAGGTCATCGCCGTCGCCGTCGACGTCGGCCAGGGCGGCGAGGACCTGGAGGTCATCCGCCAGCGCGCGCTCGACTGCGGCGCCGTCGAGGCCGAGGTCGCCGACGCCCGCGACGAGTTCGCCGACGAGTACTGCCTGCCGGCCCTCAAGGCCAACGCGCTGTACCAGGGCCAGTACCCGCTGGTCTCCGCGCTCTCCCGCCCGGTGATCGTCAAGCACCTGGTCGCCGCCGCGCAGAAGCACGGCGCCACCACCGTCGCCCACGGCTGCACCGGCAAGGGCAACGACCAGGTCCGCTTCGAGGTCGGCATCCAGTCGCTGGCCCCGAGCCTGAAGTGCATCGCCCCGGTCCGCGACTACGCGATGACCCGCGACAAGGCGATCGCCTTCGCCGAGGCCAAGAACCTCCCGATCGTCACCACCAAGAAGAACCCGTACTCGATCGACCAGAACGTCTTCGGCCGCGCCGTCGAGACCGGCTTCCTCGAGGACATCTGGAACGCCCCGATCGAGGACGTCTACGAGTACACCCAGGACCCGGCCGCCCAGCGCGAGGCCGACGAGGTCGTCATCACCTTCGAGGCGGGCGTCCCGGTCGCGATCGACGGCCGCAAGGTCACCGTGCTCCAGGCCATCGAGGAGCTGAACAAGCGGGCCGGCGCCCAGGGCATCGGCCGCCTCGACATGGTCGAGGACCGCCTGGTCGGCATCAAGTCCCGCGAGATCTACGAGGCCCCCGGCGCGATCGCCCTGATCACCGCCCACCAGGCCCTGGAGAACGTCACCGTCGAGCGCGAACTCGCCCGCTACAAGCGGCAGGTCGAGCAGCGCTGGGCCGAGCTGGTCTACGACGGCCTGTGGTTCTCCCCGCTCAAGCGCGCCCTGGACGGCTTCGTCAACGAGGCCAACCAGCACGTCTCCGGCGAGATCCGGATGGTCCTGCACGGCGGCCGCGCCGTGGTCAACGGCCGCAAGTCGGACCAGTCGCTGTACGACTTCAACCTCGCCACCTACGACACCGGCGACACCTTCGACCAGTCCATGTCCAAGGGCTTCATCGAGATCTTCGGCATGTCCTCGAAGATCGCCGCCCGCCGCGACCTGGCCTGATCCACCGCTAGCCCCCGCCCCGGCCGCCCGCGGCGGCCGGGGCCGCGCCACACCCAGACCCACCTCCGAAGGAGCCCACGCGATGACCGCCGACCAGCCCGCAGACGTCCGCCTCTGGGGCGCGCGCTTCGCCGACGGCCCCTCCGAGGCCCTGGCCAAGCTCTCCGCCTCCGTCCACTTCGACTGGCGGCTCGCCCCGTACGACATCGCCGGCTCCAAGGCGCACGCCCGCGTCCTGCACAAGGCCGGACTGCTCAGCGACGCCGAGCTCGACGGCATGCTGGCCGGACTGGACCGGCTGCTGGCCGACGTCGAGTCCGGCGCGTTCGTCGGCACGGTCGCCGACGAGGACGTCCACACCGCGCTGGAGCGAGGCCTGCTGGAGCGGCTCGGCGCCGACCTCGGCGGCAAGCTCCGGGCCGGGCGCTCGCGCAACGACCAGATCGCCACCCTGTTCCGGATGTACCTGCGCGACCACGGCAAGGCCATCGGCGCGCTGATCCTCGACCTCCAGCACGCCCTGGTCGGCCTCGCCGAGGCCCACCCGGACACCGCGATGCCCGGTCGCACCCACCTCCAGCACGCCCAGCCGGTGCTCTTCGCGCACCACGTCCTCGCCCACGTCCAGGCCCTCGGCCGGGACGCCGAGCGGCTGCGCCAGTGGGACGCCCGCACCGCCGTCTCCCCGTACGGCTCCGGCGCGCTGGCCGGCTCCTCGCTCGGCCTCGACCCGCAGGCCGTCGCCGCGGACCTCGGCTTCGAGCGCGGCTCGGTCGGCAACTCGATCGACGGCACCGCCTCGCGCGACTTCGTCGCCGAGTTCGCCTTCGTCACCGCGATGATCGGCATCAACCTCTCGCGGATCGCGGAGGAGATCATCATCTGGAACACCAAGGAGTTCGGCTTCATCACGCTGCACGACGCCTTCTCCACCGGGTCGTCGATCATGCCGCAGAAGAAGAACCCCGACATCGCGGAGCTCGCCCGCGGCAAGTCCGGCCGCCTGATCGGCAACCTGACCGGCCTGCTCGCCACCCTCAAGGCCCTGCCGCTCGCCTACAACCGCGACCTCCAGGAGGACAAGGAGCCGGTCTTCGACTCCTGCGACACCCTGGAGGTCCTGCTCCCCGCCTTCACCGGCATGGTCGCCACCCTGACCGTCCACCGCGAGCGCCTGGAGGAGCTGGCCCCGGCCGGCTTCTCGCTCGCCACCGACATCGCCGAGTGGCTGGTCAAGCAGGGCGTCCCGTTCCGGGTCGCGCACGAGGTGGCCGGCGCCTGCGTCAAGGTCTGCGAGGCCGAGGGCATCGAGCTCTCCGACCTCACCGACGCCCAGTTCGCCGCGATCTCCCCGCACCTCACCCCCGAGGTCCGCACCGTGCTGTCCGTCCACGGCGCCATCGCCTCCCGCGACGGCCGCGGCGGCACCGCCCCCTCGGCGGTCGCCGTCCAGCTCGCCGAGGTCAAGCAGGACCTCGCCGCCCAGCAGGCCTGGCTGGCCTGAGCCCGGAGGGGCGGCGACGGGGGGCCGCCGCTCCCCGGGCCGCCGCCCGTCCCCGGGCCTACCCTGGTGCCATGGCCAAAGCAGCCATGGCACTCGCCGAGGGGTTCCGGGGCGAGATCGTGGTGCCCGGGGACGCCGGGTACGACGCGGCCCGCGCGGTGTGGAACGCGGCGGTGGACCGGCGGCCCGAGGTGATCGCGCGCTGCACGGGCGTCGCCGACGTGCTGCGGGCCGTCGCGGTGGCCCGGGAGCACGGCCTGGCGGCGGCCGTCCGGGGCGCGGGGCACGGCCTCGCGGGTCTCGGCACCTGCGACGGCGGGCTCCTGATCGACCTGTCGGGGCTGACCGGCGTCCGGGTGGACCCGGCCCGCCGGCTCGCCCGGGCGCAGCCGGGGGTGACCTGGGGCGCGTTCGACCACGAGACGCAGGCCTTCGACCTGGCGACGACCGGCGCGCC
This sequence comes from Kitasatospora sp. NPDC015121, assembly GCF_055562955.1. Classification (NCBI taxonomy): domain Bacteria; kingdom Bacillati; phylum Actinomycetota; class Actinomycetes; order Kitasatosporales; family Streptomycetaceae; genus Kitasatospora; species Kitasatospora sp. NPDC015121. Next base: position 322,702 of record NZ_JBVHEH010000004.1, on the reverse strand, counting down.
GTACTCGGGGGCGGGCATCGCGGGGTCGACGCTCGGCGGCGGGATCGGCTGGCTGGCCCGCGCGTACGGGCTGACCTGCGACAACCTGGTGGAGGCGGACGTGGTGACCGCCGACGGGCGGCTGCTGACGGTGAGCGCGGCCGCGCACCCGGAGCTGTTCGCGGGGCTGCGCGGCGGCGGCGGCAACTTCGGCGTGGTCACCTCCTTCACGTACCGGCTGCACCGGGTGGGCCCGCACGTGCTGTGCGGGGCGGTCTACGTGCCGGTGGAGCTGCTGGCGCCGACCCTGGCCGAGGTGCGGGACTTCACGGCGCACGCCCCGGACGGCCTGACCGTCGCCGTCGAGTTCGGCCGCCCGCACGGCGTGCCGCAGCTGCCGGACCGGACGGTGCTGCGGATCGGCCTGTGCTGGTCCGGCCGGGCCGACCGGGGCCGGGAGGCGGTCGCCCCGCTGCGCGCCCTGCCGGGGGTGCTGCTGGACACCGTGCAGACCCGCCCGTACGCGCTGTGGCAGCGGGCGCTGGACGCGGACCGGGGCCCGGGCGCGGGCGGCTTCGTGCGCTCCGAGTTCCTCTCGGTGCTGGACGGCGCGGCGATCGACCGGCTGGCCGCCCGGGTCGCGGCGATGCCGGGGCCGCGGTCCCGGCTGCAGCTGGCGTTCCTGGGCGGCGCGGTGGCCCGGGTCGGCCCGGAGGACACCGCGTACACCCACCGGACGGCGCCGTACCTGCTGAGCGCGGTGGGGCGGTGGACGGACGGCCCGGCGCGCCCGCAGGTGGAGTGGGTGCGGGAGTGCTGGGAGGCGATGCGCCCGTTCTCCTCGGGCGGGGCGTACGTGAACCTGATGGGCCAGGAGGGGCCGGCCCGGGTGGTGGAGGCGTACGGGCTGGCGAAGTACGAGCGGCTGGTCGCCCTGAAGGACAGGTACGACCCGACCAACCTGTTCCGGGTCAACCAGAACATTCGCCCGAGCGGGTGAGGGCGCCACCCGAGGGGGCGTGACGCTCGCCACGTCGGGCGTCGGGGAGGTTGAGAACAGCTGGCGGCTGGGTAGAGCGGTGGCGAACGTCTCTCTTGACGGCCGTCCGGCCGCCCGGATACTGAGCGTGAGCGCGTCAGTCCCGGCTGCCCGGACCACCGTCCGGCGGGACGCGTCGCGCTTCTCCCGGGCCGGGCCGATCCCCGTCCGGGCACACCTCGGAACAGGAACCGGTGCAAGACCCTCACTCGCACGCGCCGGGCACTTAACGATGGAGGCCCCCGCACATGGGCATGAGTGTGATCATCGCAGCGGCACGACCGGACGAGGCGGAGCAGATCCTCAAGCTCCAGTACCTCAGCTACCAGAGCGAGGCGGAGCTGTACGGCGACTGGACGCTGGAGCCGCTGACCCAGACCCTGGAGAGCCTCAGGGCCGAGCTGTCCGAGCAACGGGTCCTGGTGGCCCGGCTCGGCGACGAGGTGGTGGGCAGCGTCCGCGGCTGGGTGGACGACAACGGCGTCGGCCGGATCGGCCGACTAGTGGTGCACCCCCGGATGCAGCGGCACGGCCTGGGCCGCCGCCTGCTGGAGGCGCTGGAGGCCCGACTGGCCGAGGACGGCGCGGAGGGCGGCTTCGAGCTGTTCACCGGCCACCGCAGCCTGGGCAACCTGCGGCTGTACCGCCGGCTCGGCTACCGCGAGACCGAGGTGCGCGAGGTGTCGCGCCGGCTGTCGATCGTGACGCTGGCCAAGCCGGTGCCGGCCACCCTGGCCGCCTGACGCCCCGCCACGCACCCGCGGCGCCCGACCCGAACGAGGGGTCGGGCGCCGCTGCGCTTGCGCCGCAAGGGTCGTGTCCGGAGTTCGGACAGCGCGTCCCGGGAATTGGGACGTGGACCAAATGTCTGATTTACTGGGTTCCATGACCACGACGACGACATGCATCCCCACCGGCGCGACGCCGGCAGGTGAGTCGCGCATGTGCGGCCGTCGAATGTGTCGCCGCTGAGGGCACTCGCCCGGCGCCCGCTGACGCCCCGTCCGCTGATGACTCGTTAGGGCCACGCCCACAGGCGGCCCGGCCGACCGGCGGACATGATCGTAACGACGCCGACCGCCCACTCTTCCCCGGCACCCGCGTGCCCATCCCGCCACTGGCGCGGACGCCCCCGCGGCCGTCCGCAGACGAACAACGGAAGCAGCTGTGATCACCACCAAGGGCCTGACCAAGGTCTACCGCTCCCAGGACCGCGAGGTCCGGGCGCTGGACGACGTGGACCTGCACGTACGGCAGGGCGAGGTGTTCGGAGTCGTCGGCACCAGCGGCGCCGGCAAGTCCACCCTGATCCGGTGCGTCAACCTGCTGGAGCGGCCCACCTCCGGCACCGTCACCGTCGACGGCGTGGAACTGACCGCGCTGTCCGGCAGCGAGCAGCGCGCCGGACGCGACCTGCGCGCCGCCCGGCAGCGGATCGGCATGGTCTTCCAGCACTTCAACCTGCTCTCCTCGCGCACCGCCCAGGAGAACGTCGAACTGCCGCTGGAGATCATCGGACTGGACCGCCGCGAACGCCGCCGCAAGGCCGCCGAACTGCTCGACCTGGTCGGCCTCGCCGACAGGGCCCGCAGCTACCCCGGCCAGCTCTCCGGCGGCCAGAAGCAGCGCGTCGGCATCGCCCGGGCGCTGGCCGGCGACCCCAAGGTGCTGCTCTCCGACGAGGCCACCAGCGCGCTCGACCCGGAGACCACCCGCTCGATCCTCAAACTGCTGCGCGAGCTCAACCAGCAGCTCGGCCTGACCATCCTGCTGATCACGCACGAGATGGAGGTCATCAAGTCGGTCTGCGACTCGGCCGCCCTGATGCGCGGCGGCCGGGTGGTCGAGACCGGACAGCTCACCGACCTGCTCGCCGACGGCCACTCGCGGATCGCCCGGGACCTCTTCCCGCTCGGCGACTTCGGCACCCGGGACCCCGAGCGCACCGTCCTGGAGATCACCTTCCAGGGCGACGCGCCCGCCCAGCCGTTCGTCTCCCAGCTGGCCCGCACCTACCAGATCGACATCAACATCCTCGGCGCGGCCGTCGAGACCATCGCCGGCCGCCTGGTCGGCCGGATGCGGGTCGAACTGCCCGGCAGCCACACCGACAACGTGGTGCCGATCGGCTACCTGCGCCAACAGGGCCTCCAGGTGGACGTCCTCGACCTGTCGAACGGAGCGGCGGCATGACCTGGGACCAGATGCAGGAACTGATGTGGCCCGCCACCTGGGAGACCTTCGGCATGGTCGGCATCGCCGGCCTGGCCAGCCTGGTGATCGGCCTGCCGCTCGGGCTGCTGCTGGTGCTCACCGACCGGGGCGGCCTGCTGCAGAACCTGACGGTCAGCCGGGTGCTCGGCACGGTCGTCAACCTCGGCCGCTCCATCCCGTTCGTGATCCTGATGGTCGCGGTCCTCCCGCTCACCCGGGCGGTCGCCGGCACCACGCTCGGCTGGCAGGCCGCCAGCGTCCCGCTCGCGATCGGCGCGATCCCGTTCTACGCCCGGCTGGTGGAGACCTCGATCCGCGAGGTCGACGGCGGCCTGGTCGAGGCGCTCAAGTCGATGGGCTCCGGCACCGGCACCATCGTCCGCAAGGCCCTGCTGCCCGAGGCGCTGCCCTCGCTGGTCGCCTCCGCCACCACCACGGTGATCGCGCTGATCGGCTACTCCGCGATGGCCGGCACGGTCGGCGGCGGCGGGCTCGGCGACCTCGCCATCCGCTACGGCTACCTGCGCTTCGAGACCGCCTTCATGTGGGTCATCGTCGCCGAACTGGTGGTCATCGTCACCGCGATCCAGCTGCTCGGCGACTTCGCCGCCCGCCGGCTCTCGCACCGGGGCGACTACCGCAGCCCGCTCGGCTTCTTCCGCTCCGCCACGGCGAAGCCGGAGGAGACCGAGGAGGACCTGCTCTCCTCCCACTGACTCCCCGTCCCGCACCACGGAACGGGCTCCCCGGCCCCACCAGGGCCGATCGCATCCCGCAGAAAGGCACTTTTCGTGCGTAACGTCCTGAAGACCACCGCCCTGACCGCCACCGCCGCCGGCCTCGCGCTCACCCTCGCCGCCTGCTCCTCGGACTCCTCCGGCTCCGGCGCCGCCGCCGACCCGAACAAGCCCCTGGTGGTCGCCGCCAGCCCCACCCCGCACGCGCAGATCCTCAAGTTCGTGCAGGACAACCTGGCGGCCAAGGCCGGCCTCAAGCTGGACATCAAGGAGGTCAGCGACTACGTGACCCCCAACACCTCGGTCCAGGACGGCTCCGCGGACGCGAACTACTTCCAGCACCAGCCCTACCTCGACGACTTCAACAAGAAGAACGGCACCGACATCGTCCCGGTCGAGACCGTCCACCTGGAGCCGCTCGGCGTCTACTCCAAGAAGGTCAAGAGCGTCGGCGAGCTCAAGGACGGCGCCCAGGTCGCCGTCCCCAGCGACGCCACCAACGAGGGCCGGGCGCTCAAGCTGCTCGCCGACAACGGCGTCATCACCCTCAAGGGCGGCGCCGGCACCACCGCCACCGTCCAGGACGTCGCCTCCAACCCGAAGAACCTCAAGTTCAAGGAGCTGGAGGCGGCCCAGCTGCCGCGCTCCCTCGACGACGTCGACGCCGCCGTCATCAACGGCAACTACGCCCTGGGCGCCAACCTCAAGCCCGCCACCGACGCCCTGGTGCTGGAGAAGGCCGAGGGCAACCCCTACGCCAACATCCTCGCCGTCAAGAAGGGCCACGAGAGCGACCCGCGGGTCCAGAAGCTCGCCGAGCTGCTGCACTCCGCCGAGGTGAAGAAGTACATCGACGACAACTTCCAGGGCGCCGTCATCCCGGCGTTCTGACCCGCCGTCCGAACCCAGAGGTGCCCCCGGCCTCCCCGCCGGGGGCACCGTGCTGACGAGCCGTGAGGTGCGGAGCGGGTACGCTGGCACGCCCGGCGAAGGGCGGGGCGTACGGTGTGTCCACGACCCGGCGAGGAGAGACGGCATGGTTGCGAACTTCCCCGAGACAGCGATCAGCACCGAACGGCTGCTGCTGCGCGCCCTTGAGGAGCAGGACGCCCCCGGACTGGCCGCCATGCTCGGCGACGAACTCGTCCAGACCTGGACCGGCCACCCCCGCCCCTACCGGCCGGACGACGCCCGCGAACTGATCGCCCGGCACGCCCCCGAACGGCGCGCCCGGGGACGCGGAATCGTTTTCGCCGTCACCGAGCACCTCACCCAGCGGCTGGTCGGCCTGCTCGAACTCGACCGCACCGACTGGCACCTGCGCGCCACCGAGGTCCGCTTCGTCACCGCCCCCTGGGCCCGGGGCGAGGGCTACGCGCCCGAGGCCGTCCTCGGCACCGCCCAGTGGCTGTTCGAGGACCGCGGCTTCCAACGCCTCGAACTGCGCACCGCCGCCGGCAACACCGCCGCCCAGCAGGTCGCCCAGAAGGCCGGCGCGATCAGCGAGGGCGTGCTGCGCAACGCCGCCATAGTCCGCGGCGGCGAGTGGGGCCCCGGCCCCGAGGAGCACACCGACCTGATCGTGTGGAGCCTGCTCCCCGAGGACCTCGACCCGCCCGAGCCGGTCCACCCCGACGACCGCTACCACGCGCTGCCCCGCTGACCCCGCCCCCGGCCCCCGGCCCGACCCCGCGCCGCCCCGCCCGCGCCGCCGCCCACGTGTCGTACGCCCGCTGTTCACGCCCCCGGCGCGCGCCACGGCCCCGCACCACCCCGCCCAGGCGGTAGCCTCTGCCCAGGGAGCGCCAGCGGCGCACCCCACCAGGGGCGGAACACGGCGTAGGGAGAACAGCCGCAGATGGCTGACCGGATCACGGTCATCGGGTGGGACGGCACCCCACTGACCCAGGCCGCCGCCGGCGCACTCGCCGGAGCCACCCTGGTCGCCGGAGCGGGCTACCAGCTCGCCGCCCTCCCCGTCCCCGAACGCGCCGAACGCATCGGCCTCGCCGACCTGCGGGCCGCCGCCCGCCGGATCGCCGACCACCGCGGCACCGCCGTCGTCGTCGCCGAGGGCGACCCCGGCTTCTTCGGCGTGGTGCGCACCCTGCGCCGCCCCGAGTACGGCCTCGAACTCGAAGTGCTGCCCGCCGTCTCCTCGGTGGCCGCCGCCTTCGCCCGGGCCGGCATGGCCTGGGAGGACGCCCAGGTGGTCTCCGCCCACGGCGGACGGCTGCGCCGCGCCGCCAACGTCTGCCGGGCCCACCCCAAGGTCGCCGTCCTCACCACCGGCGGCGCCGGACCCAGCGAACTCGCCCTGATGCTGCGCGGCGTCCCCCGCACCTTCGTGGTCTGCGAGGCGCTCGGCACCGCCGAGGAGGACGTCACCGTCCTCACCTCCGAACGCGTCCCCGACCACGACTGGCGCGACCCCTCCGTCGTCCTGGTGATCGGCAACGTCCCGCCCGCCGAGGCCGCCGCCGGCTGGCTGGCCGGCAAACCGCTCGACCACCCCGGCGCCCAGCGCGGCTGGGCGCTCCCCAACCAGGCGTACGCCGGAGCGGACGCCGACGCCCGGCGCCCCCGCGCACTCCCGCCGCACGTCCGCGCGCTGGCCCTGGCCCGGCTCGCCCCCGCCCCCGGCGACCTGCTCTGGACCGTCGGCGCCGGGGACGGCGCGCTCGCCGTCGAGGCCGCCCGGTTCGGCGCCGCCGTGGTCGCCGTCGAGGCCGAACCCGCCGACTGCGCCCGGATCTCCGCCAACGCCCGCAAGGCCGGCGTCGAGGTCGAGACCGCCGCCGGCTCCGGTCCCGAAGTCCTCGGCGCCCTCCCCGAACCCGACGCCGCCGCCGTCGAGCACGGCGGCCCCGCGATGGTCCGCGCCATCGCCGCCCGCAAACCCGAACGCCTGGTCGCCGTCGCCCGCACCCTCGCCGAGGCCACCGAGACCCGGCACATCCTGGACGGCGCCGGCTACCGCACCGACGGCCTGCTGCTCCAGTCCGCCCTCCTGCGCGCCGACCCCGACGACGGCGCCGGACCCTCCTTCGGCCGGGGCGACTACACCCTGCTGATCTGGGGCGAACCGTACGACTGAGCTCCGTTCACGCTCCCGACACGCCCCCGCGCGGTGTCCGGACCACGGGGTACGGTGATCCCCGTCGCATCCGGACACGGTTTCGAGATCGGTCCGGCCACGGCCGGTAGGGTTTCCCCGGGGACCAACTCCGTCGAAGCAGCACCGTGTCCGATCCGGCCCGGTTGCGGCCCATTTGACGCGTTGCAACCCGAACGGCCCGCTTCGCGGGCATTCGACGCGGTGCGCACCCGCCCGGAAGAATGCCGTGAGGGTCCGGAGCGGCCGCGCCGTCGTGCCGGTTGCCCGGGGCCGTCGTTGTTTCTGATGGCGCGCCACCCGTGCGGGTGACGGCCGGTGGAGTAAGGGACGGGTCGGTGCGGTTCCGTTCCGGCGAAGTGGGCGGGGCCTCCGGGGACCTCGCCAAGGACGCGCAAGCGGCCTGGAAGGAGCATTGACATGACCGACGGCGGCCACGCCCCCAGCGCCGGTCCCCTCGCGCCCGAACCCGGGCCCGGCGGACCCGTTCCGGAGCCCCACCTCGGCGCGCCCCTCCAGCCCGCCGCGCCCGCCGGGCCCTGGCACGGCGACCAGCGGCCCGCGTACACCTTCCTCGACCAGCCCGACGGCGACGAGGACGACGACGTCCTGCTGATGCCCGGCCCGCAGACCGCCTGGGGCGACGCGGTGCAGAGCACCGGGGAGGCCGGCGAGGGCGCCGGGACGGCGGAGGCCGGCGCGCCCGGCGCTCCCGCCGAACAGCCGCCCGGCACCCCCGTCGCGCCGTCCTGGCCGCCGCTCGAACCGCCCGTCCTCACCCTCGCCGAGCCGGTCGCCGCCGAGCCGGCGGTCGTCGAGCCGGTGGTCGTCGAGCCGCCCGCCGGGGAGGTCCCCGGCACCCCGCACCTCGGTGCGCCGCAGGCGCAGCCCGCCGCCGTCCAGCAGCCGGTGCCGTCGCAGTCGCGCCGCCCGCTGCACGCCGGACCGCCGATCCCGGACCCGTCCCTGATGACCGGTCAGGTCCCGGTCCGCTCGCTCGCCGACCGCGGCCCGTCCCTGCCCGGCGGCACGCCCGCGTACGGGGTGCCGCTGCCGGTCGCCGAAACGGCGCCGCAGGTGCCCGCGCCGGTGCAGCCGCAGGCGACGCCCGCGCAGGGCGTGCCGGTGCCGGTCGCGGTGCAGGCCGTCCCGGTGCCCGCGCCCGTGCAGCCGCAGGTGGTGGAGGCCGCCGCGGCCGCCGTCGCCGCGCCGGTGGCCGTCGCGCCGGTGGTCGCCGAGCAGCCCGCCGCCGCTCCGGTGGAGGCGGAGCCGGCCGTGCCGGTCGAGGCCGCGCCCGCCGCGAGCCTGACCCCGGTGTTCGTCGAGCCGGTGGCCGAGACGGTCCCCGTCGCGGTGCCCGCCGCCGTCGAACCCCAGCCCGCCGCCGAGCCGGTGGCCGAGGCCGAGGCCGAGCCGGTCGCCGCCGAGGCAGTTGACGCGCCGTCGGCCGAGCCCGCTGTCGCCGAGCCCGCCCAGGCCGTGAGCGCGGAGGCCGTGAGCACGGAGGCCGAGCCCGCCGAGGCCGTGAACGCGGAGACGGTGAGCGGCGAGGCCGTCGTGGAGCCGATCCCCGACGCGGCCGCGAAGCCGTCCGGCCGGGGCGCGCACCGGCGCATCTCCGCCTTCCTCGCCGCCCCCGCGGGCCTGCCGCTGCTGAAGCCGGAGTCCCCGGCCGCCGAGCCGACGGCCGCCGAGGCCGTGGAGGCCGCCGGGCCCACCGAGCCCGCCACCGTCGAGCCCGCCATCGTCGAGGCGGCCCCCGAGGCCGAGGCCCCCGCCGAGGAGCCGGCGGCCGAGGTCGAGGCCGAGGCCGCGCCCGTCGCGGAGGCCCCCGCCGAGCAGCCCGCGGCCGTCGAGCCCGCGGCCGTCGAGGAGGCGCCCGCCGCCGAGGCCGAGGCCGCCGTCGAGCCGGTCGAGCAGCCCGGAGCCCCGGCCGCCGAGCCGACCACCGAGGTCGAAGCCGAAGCCGCGTCCGGGACCGCCGCCGCCGAGTCCGAGGTCGAGACCGCGCCCGAGACCGCGCCCGAGCCCAAGGTCGAGACCGCGCCCGCCGCCGAGGCCGTCCAGCCCGAGGCCGTCGCTGCCGCGTCCGTCGCCGCCGAGGCCGAGGCCGCGCCCGTCGAGCCCGTCGCCGAAGAGGAGCGCCCGCCCGCCGCACCCGGCTACGACGAGGCCGGGCGGGAGGCCGTCCACCAGGTGATCCGGGAGCGGCGCGACATCCGCAACGGCTTCCGGCCGGACGCGATCCCGCACGAGGTGCTGATCCGGGTGCTGGAGGCGGCGCACACCGCGCCCAGCGTCGGCTACTCCCAGCCGTGGGACTTCGTGGTGATCCGCTCCGCGAAGACCCGCCGGAAGATGCACGAACTGGCGGAGCGCCAGCGCGAGGCGTTCGCGGACTCGCTGCCCAAGGGCCGGGCGAAGCAGTTCAAGGAAATCAAGATCGAGGCGATCCTGGAGACGCCGGTCAACATCGTGGTGACCGCCGACCGCACCCGCGGCGGCCGGCACACGCTGGGCCGGCACACCCAGCCGCAGATGGCCCCGTACTCGGCCGCGCTGGCGGTGGAGAACCTGTGGCTGGCGGCCCGGGCCGAGGGCCTGGGCGTCGGCTGGGTGAGCTTCTTCGACGAGGAGGAGCTGGTCCGCGAGCTCGGCCTGCCCGAGCACCTGGAGGTCGTCGCCTACCTGTGCGTCGGCTACGTGGACGCGTTCCCGGACGAGCCGGAGCTCCAGCAGCAGGGCTGGGCGAAGAGGCGTCCGCTGTCCTGGGTGGTGCACGAGGAGCAGTACGGCAACCGCGCGCTGCCCGGCGAGGAGCCGCACGACCTGCTGTCCGACACCCTGCGCGGCATCCGCCCGCTGGACGCCAAGGCGCTCGGCGAGGCCTGGGACCGGCAGAAGCGGATGACCAAGCCGGCCGGCTCGCTCGGCGTGCTGGAGCTGATCGCGGCCCAGCTGTCCGGCCTGGCCCGGCAGTGCCCGCCGCCGATTCCGGAGCCCGGCTGCGTGGCGATCTTCGCCGGCGACCACGGCGTGCACGCCCAGGGCGTCACCCCGTGGCCGCAGGAGGTCACCGCGCAGATGGTCGGCAACTTCCTGGCCGGCGGCGCGGTGGTCAACGCCTTCGCCGCGCAGGTCGGCACCGAGGTGTGCGTGGTCGACGTCGGCGTGGCCGCCGAGCTGCCGGACGCCATCCAGCAGGGCCGCACCACCGGCCTGCTGCCGCGCAAGGTCAAGCCCGGCACCGACGACATGACCCAGGGCCCGGCGATGAGCCGGGACGAGGCGCTGCGCGCGATCGAGGTCGGCATCGAGACCGCCCGCGACCTGGTCGCGGCCGGCAACAAGGTGCTGATCACCGGCGACATGGGCATCGCCAACACCACCGCGTCCGCCGCGCTGATCTCGGTCTTCACCGAGACCGACCCGGCCGAGGTCACCGGCCGGGGCACCGGCATCGACGACGAGACGCACCTGCGCAAGGTCGCGGTGATCCGGCAGGCCCTCGACCTGCACAAGCCCGACCCGGCCGACCCGATCGGCGTGCTGTCCGCCGTCGGCGGCCTGGAGCACGCCGCGCTCGCCGGGTTCCTGCTCGGCGCGGCCTCGCTGCGCGTCCCGGTGATCCTGGACGGCGTGATCGCCGGCTCGGCCGCCCTGGTCGCCAAGGCGATCGCCCCCGAGGTGCTGGCCGCCTGCATCGCCGGGCACCGCTCCGCCGAGCCCGGCCACCAGACCGCGCTCGCCAAGCTCGGCCTGCGCCCGCTGATCGACCTCGACCTGCGGCTCGGCGAGGGCACCGGTGCCCTGCTGGCCCTCCCGCTGGTGCAGAGCGCGGCCCGGGCGATGCACGATGTAGCCACCTTCGACTCCGCCGGAGTCACCGAGAAGGCCTGACCCGGCCGGTCTCGGCCGCCCCGCAGTGCGAGGGGGGCGGCCGGGACCGCCGGGCTCCCACCCGTACCGGCTCAAGGGCGCGCCGGCACAGGGCTCCCACCCACGGGGCCGTCCGGCCCGCCGCCGGACCGCCCAGCACCGCCGCCCACCCAGGAGCTCCCCCTCATGACCGCGCCCACGCCGCACCCGTCCACCCAGGGCCTCACCCCGTACCCGGTCGGGCTGCTGCTCGCCGGCCGCCGCGTCGTCGTCGTCGGCGGCGGACAGGTCGCCCAGCGCCGCCTGCCCGCGCTGATCGCGGCCGGCGCCGAGATCCACCTGATATCCCCGGCCACCACCCCCGCCGTCTCCGCGATGGCCGACGCCGGCGAGTTCACCTGGCACCAGCGCCCCTACGCGGACGGCGACCTCGCCGACACCTGGTACGCCCTGGTCGCCACCGACGACCCGGCCGTCAACACCGCCGTCTCCGCCGAGGCCGAGCGCCTGCGGGTGTTCTGCTCCCGCAGCGACGACGCCGCCGCCGCGACCGCCTGGACGCCCGCCTCCGGCCACGACTCCGGCGCCACCGTCGCCGTCCTCACCGGCGACCCCCGGCACTCCGCCGCGCTGCGCGACTCCATCGTGGCCGGCCTGCGCGACGGCTCCCTCGCCGCCCGCCAGTACCGCGCCCGAGGCGCCGGCGTGGCCCTGGTCGGCGGCGGGCCCGGCGACCCCGACCTGATCACCGTCCGCGGCCGCCGCCTGCTCGCCGACGCCGACGTGGTCGTCGCCGACCGCCTCGCCCCCCGCGAGCTGCTCGCCGAGCTGCCCCCGCACGTCGAGGTGATCGACGCCTCCAAGATCCCCTACGGCCGCTACATGGCCCAGGAGGCGATCAACCGGACCCTGGTCGAGCACGCCAAGGCCGGCAAGTTCGTGGTCCGCCTCAAGGGCGGCGACCCGTACGTCTTCGGCCGGGGCGGCGAGGAACTGCTCGCCTGCGCCGAGGCGGGCGTCCCCGTCACGGTCGTCCCCGGCATCTCCTCCTCGATCAGCGTCCCCGCGGCCGCCGGCATCCCGGTCACCCACCGCGGCCTCACCCACGAGTTCACCGTCATCTCCGGCCACGTCGGCCCCGGCGACCGCTCGCTGACCAACTGGGCGGCCGTCGCCGGGATGACCGGCACCCTGGTGCTGCTGATGGCCGTCGACAAGATCGGCGCCATCGCCGCCGAACTGATCGCCCACGGCCGCGCCGCGGACACCCCCGTCGCCGTCGTCCAGGAGGGCACCACCGCCACCCAGCGCCGCGTCGACGCCACCCTCGCCACCATCGGCGCCACCGTCGCCGCCGAAGGCGTCAAGCCCCCGGCGGTCATCGTCATCGGCGACGTGGTCGACGTCCTGAACCCCTGACGGGCCGGCCCGGCCCCGGACCCCCCGCCCGACGTGCGAAAATCGTCCGGTGTCCGAGCCACTCACCGTCACCGACGCCGCCAACCCCCGGCTGAGCGACTACACCGACCTGACCGACGTCGAACTGCGGCGCCGCCGGGAGCCCGCCGAGGGGCTGTTCATCGCCGAGGGCGAGAAGGTGATCCGCCGGGCGCTGGCGGCGGGCTTCCGGATGCGGTCGATGCTGCTGACGGCCAAGTGGCTCGGCGTGATGGCGGACGTCATCGAGGGGACGGACGCCCCCGTCCACCTGGTCGACCCGGCCCTCGCCGAGCGGGTGACCGGCTACCACGTGCACCGGGGTGCGCTCGCCTCGATGGAGCGCAAGCCGCTGCCCGGCGCGCCGGAGGTGCTCGCCGGGGCCCGCCGGGTCGCCGTCCTGGAGGGGCTGGTCGACCACACCAACCTCGGCGCGATCTTCCGCTCCGCCGCCGCCCTCGGCATGGACGCGGTGCTGCTCTCGCCGGACTGCGCGGACCCGCTGTACCGGCGGGCCGTCAAGACCTCGATGGGCGCGGTGTTCTCCGTCCCGTACGCCCGCCTCGACCCGTGGCCGGACGCGCTCGGCGCCGTCCGGGACGCCGGGTTCGACCTGCTCGCGCTGACGCCCTCCGGCGCCGAGGACTTCACCGCCGCCCGCCCGCACCTGCTGCCCAAGGCCGCGCTGATGCTCGGCGCCGAGGGCGACGGCCTGACCCCGAAGGCCCTCGCCGCCGCCGACCAGCGGGTGCGGATCCCGATGGCGCACGGCATCGACTCGCTGAACGTCGGCGCCGCCGCCGCGATCGCCTTCTACGCCGTCAACCACGGCTGACGGCGGGGGCTGGGGGCTCAGGGCTGGGGGCTCAGGACGCGGCGAACACCGCCGCGTCCGCGTCGTCCAGCACGAAGCCGTTGTCGAAGCGCACCCGCACCGTCGACCGGGGCCCCAGCTCCCCGTACGCCCGCCAGCTCGGCTCCAGCTCGGCGAGCTGCGCCTCCAGCCGGCGCAGGCTCTCCGCGGGCATGGTGTGCCCGTAGTCCTCGAACAGGGCCCGCAGCCGCTCGTACTCGCGGACCTCCTCGGGCGGCGGCAGCTCCCCGGTGACCCGGACGACGGTGCCCTCGACGCCCGCCCCCAGCAGCAGGAAACCCACCAGCGGCCCGTCCGGCCCGGCGGACGCGCCGCCCAGCGCCAGGTCCTCCAGCAGCCTGACCCGCTCTCCCTCCACCAGGGCCATCGTCCCCGCACCTCCCGCTTCGCCGTCCACCGCCGCCGGAACCGGCCGCGGTCGCACCCACTGGTCGCACCCATTATCGGACGACGGGCGGAGCACCGGGCTTCCCCCCGCGCCGAGGTCTCCGCTAGACAGTGCGGTGTGATCATCACCCTGCAGGATCGCGTCCTCGCCCGGCTCCGCGACCTCGCCCGACTGCCCGGCCACCGGGGACCGCTCGCCCTGGCGGCCCTGCTCGCCGCGGCGCTCTGCCTGCCGCACGGCCCGGTGCACGGCGCGCTGACGGTGGCGTTCGTGCTGACGGGCCTCCTCGCGGTGCCCTTCGTCGCGTTCTTCGTACCGGTGACGCTCCCGCTGCTGGCGGCCGTCCTGCTGCCCGTCGGCTGGCTGGCCGTCCGGCACCGCGAGCGCCTCAGGTCGCCCGCCCGCCCCGGCGACAGCGTCCTGCTCGGCTGCGCGCTCGGCGTCACCGCCCTGCTGCTCGGCTTCAGCGTGCCCGGCGCCGACTACGGCCTGGTCGGCCTCGGCGCGTTCACCCTGCTCGCCCTCCCCGTCGGCTGGCTGCTCTGGCAGCAGACCCCCCGGGCCCACCGGGAGCCCCCGCGCCCCGGCCGGTGGCGCTGGGCCGCCGTCCCGCTGCTGCTCACCGCGGGCGCCCTGCTGGTCCACTACGACGTCCCCGCCGACGCCCGGTTCGCCGCCTCCCGCGACGCCCTCACCGCCCACGCCCGGCACACCCTCGCCACCGGCACCACCGACCCCGCCTGGGTGGCCGGCTACCGCCTCGAACGGACCGAACTCGGCGCCGGCGGCGTCACCTTCACCGTCGCGGGCGCCGGCGTCTTCGCCCCGCACGGCTACGCCTACCTCCCGCACGGCCTGCCCGCCAAGCAGACCGTCTCCTACACCGACCTCGGCGGCGGCTGGTACAGCTGGTCCGGCGCGGACCACTTCTGAACCGACGCCCCCTACGCGGCCCGGCGCACCGCCGGCGGACCGATCGGCCGAGGCGCCGGCCGCCGCGGGTCGTGGTGCCGGCGGCCGGTCAGGTCGCCGACCCGCAGCACCAGGTCCGGTGCCGGGGGAGCGGGCCACACCGTCAGCCGGTGCTCCTCCACCGCCCGGGCCGCCGTGTCCGCCTCCCGCCCCCGGTCCCGCCCGCGGGTCTGCACCCGCACCCGGTACCAGCCGCGCCCGGCCCGCGCCAGGTTCCCCGGCCCGGCCACGTCCACCCCGTCCCAGGCCCGCAGCCGCAACTCGCCGCTGCTGTACAGCGACAGCTCCACCACGCTCTCCCACTCCGGCCCCGGCTCCGGCGGCCGCCGCCCGGAGCTCTCCACCCCCAGCCGGATCAGCCCCGTGTGCGTCCCGCACAGCACCGTCAGGTGGTCCGGGCAGCCCGCGGCCACCCCGTTCCCGTGGAACAGCCGGTCCAGCGCGTGCGCGTCCCAGCCGTCCGGCAACTCCGGTCCGTACAGGAAGTACTGGCAGTACGCGACGTGCATCGCGTCGGTCGTCCACATCATGCGGCACATGCTGCCGCCCCGTACTGACAAGCCGTCACCGCCGCCCGCGCCGGCCGCGCCGACGGGGCGCGGGCCGGGCAGGGCCTAGTTCGCCGAGCCGGAGACGCCCGAGCCCGGCCAGGACTCCTCCAGGCCGCCGTCCGCGCGGACGGTGTACCGGGTGGAGGAGACCGCGCCCGTCCGGTCGACCTTCTCCTCGCGGATCAGCGCGCCGTTCTCCACCCGCCAGACCGCGCCGGCCTCCGGGTTGGCGGCCGAGGCCCGGTCGGCGAGCAGCACGGGGGAGCCGCCGGTGAAGCCGTACAGCTGCACCAGGTCGACCGGCACCGCGCCCTCCAGCCGGCGCAGCACCACCAGCGCGGCCTGCGCGTCCCGGTAGCGGGCGGGCAGCACGGCGGCGAGCGAGACCGGCGGGCCGTTCTCGGTGGAGCGCCCGTCGCGCAGCCGGATCGCCGGGCCGCCGGACGGGTCGGGGTAGCTCAGGTTGGGCCAGTCGACCTGCGGCGGGTTGCCGAGGGACGGGGCGAGTCCGGCGTCGCCGTGCCCGGCGGCGTTCGCGCCGTCCACCGACAGGGCGGCCGTCCCGGCGGCCGGTCCGGCCTGGCCGGTCACCACGGCGCCGGGCCGCGGGCCGAGGCCCTGCGCATCCCGGTTCTCGCAGCCCTGCGCGACGGCGATCGCCAGCGCCACGCCGAGCGTGACCGTGACGAACACCACCAGCCGCTGCCGCAGCAGCCGCTGACGGGGGGTCGGCCGACCGCCCAGGGTGTGCGGGACGCGTCCCGGCGGGGGAGTGCGGTCGCGGCCGGGCGCGGGGGTGCGCTGCCCGGGGTGCGCGGGGCGGCGCTCGCGGACGGTGTCGCCGTCCCGGGCCGGGCGCCGCCCGCCGGGTCCGCCGGGGCGGGCGTCCGGCCGCGCCGCGTCCTGCCGGGGCATCGCGGGCGTGGCCACCGCCCGGGCGCCGGGCCCGCCCGGGCCGTCCGCCTTCGCGGCCGCCGGACGGCCGCCCGCCACCGGGCGCCCGCCCGCCGGGCCCGGCCGGACACCGCCCGCCGCCGCGCCGCCCGCCGCCTGCGGCCGGGCCGGTCGCGCCTCCGCCTCCTCGGCCGGGGCCGCCGGGGCCCGCCCCTCGTCCGTCCGCCCGGCCGCCGCCGCCGAGGCCCGTCCGGCCCGGCCGCCGCCGCGCGCCGCGAGCTCGCTGAGGCGCTCGTGCAGTGCGGCGGCCGGCGGGCGCTCGGACGGCTCCTTGGCCAGGCAGGCGCGCACCAGCGGTGCCAGCACCGGCGGGATGCCCGTCAGGTCCGGCTCCTCGTGCACCACCCGGTACAGCATCACCTCGGACGAGGCGCCCGACCCGAACGGCGACTCGCCGGTCAGCGCGAACGCCAGCGTCGCCCCGAACGCGAACACGTCGGTGGCGGGCGTGACGGCCGCGCCGCGCACCTGCTCGGGCGCCAGGAAGCCGGGCGAGCCGACCGCGGTGCCGACGTGGGTGAGCGTGGAGGCGCCGCGGGACCAGGCGATGCCGAAGTCGATGATCCGCGGGCCCTTGGGGGAGAGCAGGATGTTCGACGGCTTGAGGTCGCGGTGCACCACCCCGGCCTCGTGCACCTTCACCAGGCCGTCGGCCAGCGCGGAGCCGATCCGCGCCGCGTCCGGCCAGGCCATCGGCCCCTCCTCGGAGACCTGCTTGTACAGCGAGGGCCCGGGCACGTACGCGGTGGCCAGCCAGGGCCGGTCCGCCTCGATGTCGGAGCCCACCACCCGGGCCGTGCAGCCGCCGCGGATCCGCGAGGCGGCGGCGATCTCCCGGGCGAAGCGGGTGCGGAACTCGGCGTCCTCGGCCAGCTCGGCGCGGATCACCTTCAGCGCGACCCGCTGCCCCTTGCGGTCGGAGCCGAGGAACACCACGCCCATCCCGCCGGCGCCCAGCCGCCGGTGCAGCCGGTACGGGCCGACGATGCGGGGGTCCTCACGCCTCAACCGCATCATTGCCATCTGCCCGTACCCGTTTCCGTTCCGTCCGCCCGCGGAGTGAGGCCCCGTCGGATCGGGGCACCGTCAGACGACTGTCTCGGGACAGCTTACGGACAGGCGGCGGCCCCGCGTCGACACGCAACACGCGAACCGCCGGTCCGATTGTCGGATCGGCACCGTGCGCACGCCTCCGGACCGCCCCGACCAGGCCGGCCACCAGCGACGATCCGTCCCCGAACCGGTCCGCCCCCCGCCGCCCGCCCGCCCCCGCCCCGCCGCCGACGGCCCGTCAGGACCCCGCCCCCGCCGCCGGACCGCCCGCCCCCTCAGGGGCCGCCCCCGGGCCGGTCTAGGGGTACCGACCACCCCGTCTCCGCCTCCAGGAGTACGCCGGAGCCCGGCGCCTCATCCCAGCGGAGGCGGTCGGAACCGTACGCGGGCATGAGGACCCCGACCCGCCCGCCGCATACCGTTGTCACCAGCGAGGGCGGCCCCGCTCGTCCCCCGAGAAGCCGCCCCCGCTGCCAGCCGAACCGCACCACCCGTCCCACCCATCCGAACCCGACCAAGCAGCATCCAGCCCGGCAGGAGCACAGCACACCATGGCACCGCTCAGCAGAGCCCTCCGCCGCCGCCACCTCCCCGCCACGGAGACCCGGCACCCGGTCGTCGCCCTCGCCATCGTCCTGCCCTGTGCCGTGCTGCTGCTCGCCCTGTTCGGCGCGTGGGACCAACTGGCGACCCAGACCAAAGCGGTCGCCGACCTGATCGGGCGCTGACCCCCGCATGGGGTAGGGGTCTTCGCCGGCCGGAGCCGCCCTCACCGTCGTGGACGGACCGAGTGAGTGGCACAGGCTGCAGCTCCGGCCAGACGGACGGCCGGGAACGACACGTCGGTGAGGGCGTGCCGTTCCCGGCCCTTCGTCGTTCCCCGGCGCGGCGGGAAACGACGAGAGCCGCAGTCCGGTTCGGACTGCGGCTCTCAACCGTGGTGCGCGATACTGGGATTGAACCAGTGACCCCTACCGTGTCAAGGTAGTGCTCTCCCGCTGAGCTAATCGCGCGGGTGCGCCAGGACCTTCCGCAGGTGGGAGGCCTGAGTGCGCGATACTGGGATTGAACCAGTGACCCCTACCGTGTCAAGGTAGTGCTCTCCCGCTGAGCTAATCGCGCGGGTCGATCCGAAGGATCGTGATCCGGAGACCAGTGCGCGATACTGGGATTGAACCAGTGACCCCTACCGTGTCAAGGTAGTGCTCTCCCGCTGAGCTAATCGCGCGGGGAGGACCGTCGGTCGGGACCGGACGGAACCTCTTGGAGGTGGAGACGGGATTTGAACCCGTGTACACGGCTTTGCAGGCCGTTGCCTCGCCTCTCGGCCACTCCACCAGGCAACTTCTGGTACTGCTCTCCTACTGCTGAACTCCTGGAGAAAGATCTTACCCTGTTCTCCATCGAGCGGACGACGAGATTCGAACTCGCGACCCTCACCTTGGCAAGGTGATGCTCTACCAACTGAGCCACGTCCGCCTGTCTCCCGGGGGGCTTTCCGGTTTTTCCCGGCTGCGCTCCCTGGCGACGTGTTGAACTCTAGCGGATTCCCGGCCCAGCTGAAAAATCCGTTCCCGCAGCGTGGCGCGGGGGTGGCCGCCGAACACCGAACCGCCCCGCCCGGCCCGGGCGTTCCCCCAGGCCCCCGACCTAGACTTCCCGGTACCGGGGCGATCCCCCGGGGCCCGTCCCGCGCCCGCGCGGACCAGCAGCGGGCAGCACCGAAATCCGCGCAGGAGAACCGTGTCCGGCCGCACCCCCCCGCCCAGCCCCCACCAGCCGATGGCCCGCTTCGCCGGTCGCCTCGCCACCGGGCTGCGCGAAGTCACCCACGACCCGGCCGCCCTCGAACACGGCGGATTCTGGGCCGTCGCCCACGACTTCGAGGGACGGCTCACCTGCGCCCGGTTCGCCGACGTCCGCCCCGACCCGGCCCCGCCCGCCACCGACCGCTGGCAGGGCCCCGCCGCCGACGCCTGGCGCAGCTCCCTCGACGCCGACGCCTACCGCGCCGGGGTCCGCCGGATCCGCGAGCACATCGCCGCCGGCGAGGTCTACCAGGCCAACCTGTGCCGGGTGCTCAGCGCACCGCTGCCCGACCCCGACCGCACCGACATCGACGCCCTCACCGGCCTGCTCGCCGCCCACAACCCCGCACCGTACGCAGGAACGATCCGCCTGCCCGACCACGGCGTCGAGATCGCCACCGCCTCGCCCGAGCTCTACCTCTCCCGCCGGGGCCGCACCGTCCTGTCCGGCCCGATCAAGGGCACCGGCCGCACCGAGGACGACCTGCTCGACAAGGACCACGCCGAGAACGTGATGATCGTCGACCTGGTCCGCAACGACCTCGGCCGGGTCTGCGAGACCGGCAGCGTCACCGTCCCCGACCTGTGCGCCGTCGAGAAGCACCCCGGCCTGGTCCACCTCGTCTCCACCGTCCGGGGCACCCTGCGCCCCGGCACCGGCTGGCCCGAACTGTTCGCCGCCACCTTCCCGCCCGGATCCGTCACCGGCGCCCCCAAGAGCAGCGCCCTGCGCATCATCCGCGCCCTGGAGACCGCCCCCCGCGGCCCCTACTGCGGAGCGATCGGCTGGGTCGACGCCGACCGGGGCGCCGCCGAACTCGCCGTCGGCATCCGCTCCTTCTGGATCGAACGGACCGGGCCCGGCGCACCCGTCCTGAAATTCGGCACCGGCGCCGGAATCACCTGGGACTCCGACCCCGACCGCGAATGGCGGGAAACCGAACTCAAGGCCGCCCGCCTGGTGGCGATAGCCTCCACCGGCACCCCCGAGACACCCGAAGGAGCAACCCGCCGATGATCTGGGTCAACGGAACCCTCACCGCCGAGGACGACGCCGCACTCTCCGTCCTCGACCACGGACTCACCGTCGGCGACGGCGTCTTCGAAACGGTCAAGGCCGAGAACGGCGAACTCTTCGCGCTCACCCGGCACCTCGACCGCCTCACCCGCTCCGCCCGCGGCCTCGGCCTGCCCGACCCCGACCACGACCGGGTCCGCGAGGCCTGCGCCGCCGTCCTCGCCGCCAAGCCGCTGCCGCTCGGCCGCCTGCGCATCACCTACACCGGCGGCACCTCCCCGCTCGGCTCCGAACGCGGCACCACCGGCCCCAGCCTGATCGTCGCCCTCGGCACCGCGAGCCGCCGCCCCGACACCACCGCCGTCGTCACCGTGCCCTGGCGCCGCAACGAGCACTCCGCCGTCACCGGCCTCAAGACCACCTCCTACGCCGAGAACGTCATCGCCCTCGCCGCCGCCCACCGCGCCGGCGCCAGCGAAGCCCTGTTCGCCAACACCGCCGGCCTGCTCTGCGAAGGCACCGGCTCCAACGTCTTCCTCGTCCTCGACGGCCGCCTCCTCACCCCCACCCTCGCCTCCGGCTGCCTGGCCGGCATCACCCGCCACCTCGTCCTCGACTGGACCGGCGCCGAAGAGGCCGACCTCCCCCTCGAAGCCCTCGCCGACGCCGAGGAGGTCTTCCTGACCTCCACCCTCCGCGACGTCCAGGCCGTCACCCGCGTCGACGGCCGTGAGCTGCCGGGCGTCGGGCCGGTCACCCGGGAGGCGATGGGCGTCTTCGCGGAGCGCGCGGCGAAGGACGGCGACCCGCTCTGAGCCCTGCGGGCGCGGGGGCCGGCTGCGCCGGGGCCGGGGTGGTGGGTGGGGTGGTGTCCGGGCCGTCACCCGCGTCGACGGCCGTGAGCTGCCGGGCGTCGGGCCGGTCACCCGGGAGGCGATGGGCGTCTTCGCGGAGCGCGCGGCGAAGGACGGCGACCCGCTCTGAGCCCTGCGGGGGCCGGCTGCCGGGGGTCGGGCCGGCCGGCCGGGAGGCGATGGGCGTCTTCGCGGAGCGCGCCGCGAAGGACGGCGACCCGGTCTGACCGGGGCACGGGAAGGGTAGGAGCGTGCCAGGGGCGGGAGAGGGAGGCGGGATGACCACCACGTTGCGGCCGGACGGGGTCGAGGAGGCGGGCGTCGGCGGCGGGCGGACGCAGCGCTGGCACGTCATGGTCAACGGGCGGCGGGTGGGCGGCCTGCGGACCAACGGGTGGGCCCGCGGCGGGCAGTACCCGGGGGAGATCTGCGAACTGGAGATCGCCGAGGCCGACCGCCGCCGGGGCCGCGGCACCGTCGCGGTGCTGGCCGCCGAGGAGGTGCTGCGTTCCTGGGGCTGCGCCCGGAGCCAGCTGCTCGTCCCGGCCGGGACCCCCGTCGCGCTGCGCCTCGCCCGCACCCTCGGATACGTCGAGCAGATGCGCAACCTCGCCAAGGACCTGGACGAACTCCCGCCGCTGCCCGCCGGGTTGACGGCCCGTCCGATGACCGGCGAGGAGTTCCCGGCCTGGCAGCAGGCCGCCGTCGACGGCTACCGCGCCGACCTGTCCGCCGCCGGCCTCGGCGCCGAGGAGGCCGCCACCCGGGCCGCGAACGACCACCGCCGCGCCCTCCCGGCCGGCCTCTCCACCGTCGGCACCGTGCTGCGCCGCCTGCAGGACGCCGACGGCACCGTCCTCGGCACCGTCTGGATCACCCTCCACCAGGACCGGCACCCCGACGGCGGCTCGATCGCCTGGGTGATGCTGGTCGAGGTCGCCCCCGAGCACCGGGGCCGGGGCCACGGCCGCACCCTGATGCGCCTCGCCGAACGCGAGTGCCTGCGGGCCGGCGTCCGCCATCTCGGCCTCAACGTGTTCAGCACCAACGCGGCGGCGATCGGCCTGTACGAGTCGCTGGGCTACCGGCCCACCCGGTACGTGCTCGGCAAGCCCCTGCTCTGACCGCTCAGCCGCTGCGCTCCAGCAGCCCGACGATCCGCTCCAGCAGCCCGTCCTGCGACTTCCCGCCGTCCAGCCGCTCCCCGGCCACCACGTACGTCGGCGTGCCCTCGACGCCGATCGCCCGGCCCTCGGCCACGTCCGCGTCGACCCACAGCATGTGCCGGCCGTCGATCAGCGCGGTGTCCACCTCGTCCGCGTCCAGCCCGACCGCGCCCGCGATCTCCACCAGCGCCCGCGCCCCGCCCCGCTCGACCTCCTCCAGCCGGTCCAGCACCGCCTCAGCGAACTCCCAGCCGCGCCCCTGTTCGAACGCCTCCGCCGCGGCCTCGGCCGCCGGGTAGGCCTGCTTGTGCTTCTCCAGCGGGAAGTGCCGCAGCTCGACGGTCAGCGCGTCGCCGAACCGCTCCCGCAGCGCCCGGACGTCGTCCAGCGCGGTGCGGCAGTCGGGGCACAGCAGGTCGCACCAGAACTCGACCCGGGGCAGCACGGCGGGGGAGGGGGAGGAATCACTCATGCCGCCCAGTCTCCCAGGCCGCCGCCGGCCCGCCGACCGGGCCGGGTCCGGTCCGGTCGGCCCGACCCGGGCTCAGCCGCCGGTGGCGGGCACCGACTCGGCCGAGCGCTGCCGGGCCCGGTACGCGGCGACGTGCAGCCGGTTGCCGCAGGTGCGGCTGTCGCAGTAGCGGCGCGAGCGGTTGCGCGACAGGTCGACGAACACCCGGGCGCAGCTCGGCGCCTCGCAGCGGCGCAGCCGCTCCAGTTCGCCCGCCATCACGATGAACGCCAGCGCCATGCCGAGCTCGGCGGCCAGGTGCCGACCGACCGCGGCGTGCGGGGCGAAGTAGTGGATGTGCCAGCCGTGGTGGTCGTGGTTGGTCAGCCGGGGCGTGGTGCCCGCCTCCGCGACCAGGGCGTTCACCAGCTCGGCGGCCCGCTCGACCGATCCGGCCGAGAAGACCTCGCGCATCCGGGCGCGCAGCTCGTGCACGGCGGCCAGGTCGGCCGGGCCGAGCGAGTCGATCTCGCTGATCTCCTGCCGGACCACGAACGCGCTCAGCGCCGCCACGTCGGACAGCTGTTCGCTGCCGCACGCCTCCGGCGCCGTGTTCAGCAGCTCCACCAGGATGCTCAGCGCGCACTCGGTGTCATGGGTGATCAGCACGTGGGGGCTCCTCACGCGGCGCCGGCACCGGGCCGTCGCGTCGGTCATCGCGGGCCGACTCTACCGGCCCGGGCCCCGGACGGGGCCGGTCCGGCGCCAGGAGGCGACCGGCGGAGCGGGCCGGGACGCGACTGAGCCCCGGGCGTCCCTCCGACTGGGAGGGACGCCCGGGGCGGGACCCCGAGGCCGCCGGGGCGGCTGCGAGCTGCGACCGTGCCCCCGAGTAGGACGGTGCGCATCGAGGCGTTCCCGCCGCCGCGCGACGGCGGGCGTACTCGTTCGGGGTTCAGTTCTCGGCGAGGATGTGGGACAGCTCCCGGTCGAGGTCGAA
Organism: Kitasatospora sp. NPDC015121; assembly: GCF_055562955.1. NCBI lineage: Bacteria > Bacillati > Actinomycetota > Actinomycetes > Kitasatosporales > Streptomycetaceae > Kitasatospora > Kitasatospora sp. NPDC015121. Next base: position 299,213 of record NZ_JBVHEH010000004.1, on the reverse strand, counting down.
GTGACGGTGTTCGGTGCCGGGGGGCACCGCGGCGTCCGTCCGCTTGAGGAAGGACTCAAGCGCCCGGGCCGGGGCCTCCAGCAGGGCCTCTCCTTCCGGAGAGCTCAGGGCGATGCAAACCACGCCTTGACCGTGGCTGCGGGACGGCCACACCCGGACGTCGCCGGTACCGGTCGGTCGGTGCAGCCCCTCCGCGAGGAGGTCGCGGGCGAACACCCACTCCACGGTCTCGTCTGCTCCGGTGTGGAACGTCGCGTGCACGGCATAGGGGTCGGCAGTGTCGTAGCGCAGGCCCGCGGGGACGGGCAGTGACGACTCGCTGGACACGATGAGGCGCAGGTGCAGCTCGCAGCTGACCGTGGTGTTCATAAGCGCCAGGGCCTTTCGCTCAGTGTGCGCTCGGGGAATCGCACGTCGGCGAACGGACCATCCCACCTGAAAGCCCGGTGTAAACCCGTCTGTCCCGATTCCGGTGCGAGTCGTACCCCTTCCGGCGCATTGCGGAATCCCCCGGCCGGTCCGGGCGCCGGGGCGGCGGGCCGGTAACGCCAGGGCATTACCGGCGGTCGCACCGGGGCGGGTCGCGGAGGAACTGGAGGAACCCACGAACCTGGGCCGCTCCGGCCCGGTCGGACCGCCCCGGCGACCGCGCCGAGCCGGGCGGTCACCCGGCGTGGCCGGTCCGGGCGGACGGCCGCGCCGCTGGTCGGGGCGCCGCCGCCGGGCGGCCGCCGGGGCCCGGGGCCGACGGCGGCCGCAGCGGGGAGCCGGGGTGTTCGGAGCACCCGTGCGGATGGGGTAATGTTTTCCCTGCACCCGGGCGATTAGCTCAGCGGGAGAGCACTTCGTTCACACCGAAGGGGTCACTGGTTCGATCCCAGTATCGCCCACCGGAATGCACAGGCGCAGGGCTCCGACTTGTTTATCAGGTCGGGGCCCTGCGCCTTTTCCGCGCGCCCCGGCCGGAGTTCTGACGTGCATTCAACCTGCCCTCCCGGAAGGGGAACTGGGGGACCGTCCGCGGGACGGGCCGCGGAACGGATTGTGAACCCGGGCCCAAGTGGTGCTACAGTTCTTCTCGTTGCCCGGGCGATTAGCTCAGCGGGAGAGCACTTCGTTCACACCGAAGGGGTCACTGGTTCGATCCCAGTATCGCCCACCGAGCACCAACCGCAGGCCCCGACCACGCCGTCGGGGCCTGCGGCGTTTTCCGGCCCCGTGCCGCCTGACGGCCGCTCAGGCCGCCAACTCGCAGGCGTGGCCCGGTTCCAGGCGCTCACCGCAGCGGCAACGGGCCGGACGCATCGGCCAGGCCGTGTCCACCCGTTCCGGCGTGCCCTCCCGGTCGAACCAGTGCTGCAGGCCGCGCGCCTGCGCCGCGTGCCACACCGCCTGCCGCAGGTGCAGCTCGGCCGGCGACAGCCCGGCCAGGTGCGCCTCGTGCCGGGCGGCCACCGCGCGGACCAGCTCCAGCGCCGCCAGGGCGTCCGCCGCCGCGTCGTGCGCGCCCACCAGCTCGACGCCGTAGTGCGCGCACAGGTCGGTCAGCGTGCGCCGGCCCTTGCGGTAGCGGTCCAGCCGCTTGTCCAGCACCCGCGGGTCGAGCACCAGCAGCTCCGTGCCGTCCAGCGCCTCCGCCAGCGACCCCGCCCCGTGCCGGCGCAACTCCCGGTCCAGCAGCGTCAGGTCGTACGGGGCGTTCATCACCACCAGCGGCACGCCCGCCCGGGACTGCTCGGCCAGCGCCCGGGCCACCTCCAGCGCGACCGCGCGCGGCGGCCGCCCGTGCGCCCGCACCTGCTCGTCCGAGATGCCGTGCACCGCCCGGGCCGGCTCCGGGATGGGCACGCCCGGATCCGCGAGCCACGTCCGGACGGCGGCCGTCCCGCCGGGGGCGGACTGCACCACCAGGGCGGCCGAAACGATTCGGTCCCGCTCGACGTCGACACCCGTGGTCTCGGTGTCGAAGGACGCCAGCGGACCGCGATACCAGGAACCCAGCTGCTGCATGACGCCCCCTCAGACGTCGCACGGTCCTTGCCGGGCGCCGCTGCCACCGAGGACCGGTGCCAGCGGCCGCACCGTGCTGGAGTGATACCGCACTCGGCGCCCCGCCAACCGTCCCGGCGGCCGGATCGTGGCGGAACGTGACCGAACGACCACGCGGGCGCCGTCCGGGCCTCGGCGACGGGGAGGCGGCCCGGCTCGGTACCATGCACGGTGCAAGCGGTTCCGCTGCGCCAAGACAGCCAGAACGTCAGGAGAGACCGGTGACGGACGTCCGGATCATCATCAACCGCGAACCCGATCGGGAAGAGCGCGTGGTGACCACGGGCACTACGGCCGCCGAGCTCTTCGCCGACGACCGCGCCGTGATCGCCGCCCGGGTCGGCGGCCAGCTCAAGGACCTCGCCTACGCCGTCCAGGACGGCGACGAGGTCGAACCCGTCGTGATCTCCAGCCCCGACGGCCTCGACATCCTGCGGCACTCCACCGCGCACGTGATGGCCCAGGCCGTCCAGCAGGTCTTCCCCGAGGCCAAGCTCGGCATCGGCCCGCCCGTCCGGGACGGCTTCTACTACGACTTCGACGTCGAGCGGCCGTTCCAGCCGGACGACCTCAAGGTCATCGAGAAGAAGATGCAGGAGATCATCAAGCGCGGGCAGAAGTTCTCCCGCCGCGTGGTCACCGACGAGGCCGCCCGCGAGGAGCTCGCCCAGGAGCCCTACAAGCTCGAACTGATCGGCCTCAAGGGCTCCGCCGCCACGGCCGGCGAGGGCGCGGACGTCGAGGTCGGCGCCGGCGAGCTCACCATCTACGACAACCTCGACCCGAAGACCGGCGAGCTCTGCTGGGGCGACCTCTGCCGCGGCCCGCACCTGCCCAGCACCCGGCACATCCCGGCCTTCAAGCTGATGCGCTCCGCCGCCGCGTACTGGCGCGGCAGCGAGAAGAACCCGATGCTGCAGCGCCTCTACGGCACCGCGTGGCCCACCAAGGACGAGCTCAAGGCCCACCTCGACTTCCTGGAGGAGGCCGCCAAGCGCGACCACCGCAAGCTCGGCAACGAGCTCGACCTGTTCTCCATCCCCGAGCAGATCGGCTCCGGCCTCGCCGTCTTCCACCCCAAGGGCGGCATCATCCGCCGCACCATGGAGGACTACTCGCGCAAGCGGCACGAGGAGGAGGGCTACGAGTTCGTCTACACCCCCCACGCCACCAAGGGGAAGCTGTTCGAGACCAGCGGCCACCTCGACTGGTACGCCGACGGCATGTACCCCCCCATGCAGCTGGACGAGGGCGTCGACTACTACCTCAAGCCGATGAACTGCCCGATGCACAACCTGATCTTCGACGCGCGCGGCCGCTCCTACCGCGAACTGCCGCTGCGCCTCTTCGAGTTCGGCACGGTCTACCGGTACGAGAAGTCCGGCGTGGTGCACGGCCTGACCCGCGCCCGCGGCTTCACCCAGGACGACGCGCACATCTACTGCACCCGCGAGCAGATGGCCGAGGAGCTGGACCGCACCCTGACCTTCGTGCTGGACCTGCTGCGCGACTACGGCCTGAACGACTTCTACCTGGAGCTGTCCACCAAGGACCCGGAGAAGTTCGTCGGCACCGACGAGGACTGGGCGGAGGCCACCGCGGTCCTGGCCGGCGTGGCCGAGAAGCAGGGCCTCCCGCTGGTGCCGGACCCGGGCGGCGCGGCCTTCTACGGCCCGAAGATCTCCGTCCAGGCGCGCGACGCGATCGGCCGGACCTGGCAGATGTCGACCATCCAGCTCGACTTCAACCTGCCGGAGCGCTTCGACCTCGAGTACACCTCGGCGGACGGCTCGCGGCAGCGGCCGGTGATGATCCACCGCGCGCTGTTCGGCTCGATCGAGCGCTTCTTCGCGGTGCTGCTGGAGCACTACGCGGGCGCCATGCCGCCGTGGCTGGCCCCGGTCACCGTCACCGGCATCCCGATCACCGACGAGCACGTGCCGTACCTGCTGGACGTCGCGGCCGAGCTGAAGAAGCACGGGATCCGGGTCGAGGTCGACACCTCGGACGACCGGATGCAGAAGAAGATCAGGAACGCGCAGAAGACCAAGGTGCCGTTCATGCTGATCGCGGGCAACGACGACGTCGAGGCCGGCGCGGTGTCGTTCCGCTACCGCAGCGGCGAGCAGAAGAACGGCGTGCCGAAGGACGAGGCGATCGCGGAGATCGTCGAGGCGGTGCGCAGCCGGGTGCAGGTCTGATCCCGGTACGGCGGGTGTGACGTGCGGGGCGGTCTCCTCCGGGAGTCCGCCCCGCACTGCTCTGTTCGTGGGCTCCGGCGCTTATGCTGGCGGGCATGACCAGTGAGCCGGAACTGCAGCGGGGCGTGGGGGAGCCGGACGGCTTCCGTCGCCTGTGGACACCTCATCGGATGGCGTACATCCAGGGCGAGAACAAGCCCACCGGCCCGGCTCCGGACGACGGTTGCCCGTTCTGCTCGATCCCGAAGCTGAGCGACGAGGACGGGCTGATCGTGCAGCGCGGCGAGTCGGTGTTCGCGGTGCTGAACCTGTACCCGTACAACGGCGGGCACTTGATGGTGGTGCCGTACCGGCACGTCGCGGACTACACCGAGCTGGACGGGCCGGAGACGGCGGAGCTCGGGGAGTTCACCAAGAAGGCGATGACGGCGCTGCGGGCGGCCTCGGGGGCGCACGGGTTCAACATCGGGATGAACCAGGGGGCGGCCGCGGGGGCGGGGATCGCCGCGCACCTGCACCAGCACGTGGTGCCGCGCTGGGGCGGGGACACCAACTTCATGCCGGTGGTGGGGCAGACCAAGGTGCTGCCGCAGCTGCTGGCGGACACCCGCAAGATGCTGTCCGAGGTATGGCCGGTTTGAGTCGGTCCCCCGGCAGCGATCAGGGGCGCACGGGAGACCTCCCGCGCGCCCCTGACCGCGTCCCGGCCCGCTGCCGGGCGGCTCAGCCGGCGTCGTACTTGTCGGCGCGGAACGGGCGGGAGCCCTGGATCTCGCCGCGCAGGACGTTGGAGCGGTTGGTGATGCGGTCGGTGGCGACGTCGTGCTCGTCGAGGAACTCGATCACGGCGGCGTGGATGATGCCGAGGACCGGGCTGGGCAGGTAGATGGTGTCGTCCGACTTGTACCGGCTGTTCCAGGTCGGGTCGGCCCAGGCCTGGCGCAGGCAGAGCGGTTCGGGGAAGGAGATGCCGCCGCCGAGCCACTTCTGCAGGCCGGGGATCCGGTGGAAGGGCGCCCGGACGGCCTGCCGGACCACCTCGTCGTCGGTGACGACCGGGAGCTGGACGGTGCGGGTCTCCCAGAAGCGGAAGGTCTTGGCGACGTCCTTCTCGGGGGTCTTCGGCTTGGAGGTGAAGTAGCCGTTGATCGGGCCGAGGGTGTGCGGGGTGACGTGGATCTGCAGGTTCTGCGCCAGGACCATCGTGTTGATGACGATGGTGGAGACCAACTGGCCCTTGTGCAGGACGAACTGGACGGCGATCCGGTGCCGGGTGTCGGCGCCCAGGCTCTGCTTGCTGGCGAGCTCCTGGACGGCGAAGTCGCGCATCCGGTCGCCGTCCATGTCGGGGCCGGAGGGGCGGCCGATCTCGTCGGCGCCCTCGCCGGTGTCCAGCACCACCCAGTGGCTGATCCGGGGCTTGGGCAGGCCGCCGTTGGGGACGTCGCTGCTGGTCAGGCTGGAGAGGCGGTCGGCGATCCGGCGGGTGAGGTCGGCCACGTGGAAGGTGCGGAAGTCGGGGTGGCCCTCGGCGGGGCGGAGGTCCTCGCGCAGCGACCACTCGGCCCAGCGGGCGCCGATGCCGAGGATGCCCTTGGGGCCCGCGTAGTGCTGGACGTTGGTGTTCTGCTCGGTGGTGAGGCGGTCCAGCGCGGCCTTGAGGGCGTTGGCCTTCTTGTCGAGGTGGTCCTTGGGGACGGCCTTGGGGACGACGGCGGCGACCGGGCTGCCGCCGACCAGGTCGCCCCAGCGGGCGCGCTGCTGCGTGACGCTCTCGACCACGGTGCGCTTGGCGAGGTACCAGCCGAGGGCCGGGCCGAGCATCACCACCCGGAAGTACAGCGCGAACAGGCCGCCGAACGGCGGCCAGAACAGCAGCACCAGCGCCAGGCCGAAGGCGAGCAGCAGGGCGAGGGTGCCGACGAAGCCGTCCCGGGCGGCGGACTTCTTGCCGCCGAGCCAGGCGCGGGCCTGGTAGGCGGCCAGCCAGACCAGGGTGCCGGGCAGGAAGAGCACGCCGAACAGCAGGCTGATGCCGGCCAGCCTGCGGTCCCGGGCCTCGCGCAGGTCCTGGGCGGCGAGGCAGTGCTCGACCACCATCCGGAGGTCGGTGCCGTGCGAGGGGACGAGCGGTTTGCGGCCGCCGCCGAGGGTGCGGTCGATCAGGGCGCGGCTGAACGCCTCGCCGGCGCTGGGGCGGAAGAGCGCGAAGCGGCCCTTCTTGATCCCGATCCCGGGGAGGGCCTCCAGCTCCGTGAACTCGCCGGTGCGGTACGCGGCGGAGGAGAACGCCTGGGTGACCGCGGTCTGGTTGCCGACGTCCGTCCGTGGTACCTGCGCGCCCGGCGTCATGTCGAGCTGAGTCACCTGTGCAGCTCCTTCTCCCCTGATCGATCTGCGGCAGGTTACCGTGCGGCGGCCCGGCCGTGCGGATCATCAGCTGATCCCGGGTCACATATCGGCCGCGTGCGGTGGTTTCGGGGGGATGTTGCCCCGCGCGGGCGGGTTCGACGCCCCCGGTTTGTCGGCCGCCGCCGCGGGGGTGGAGGATCTGCGCCATGACGAGTGCGTACGCACCGGGACCGGTGCTGGTTTTCGACGGCGACTGCGCGTTCTGTTCGAGCTGCGTGCGGTGGGCGGAGCGGTATCCGCGGCAGAGCCTCTCCTCGGCGGGGTGGGACGCGGTGGCGTTCCAGTTCGCGGACCTGGCGGCGCTGGCGGAGTTCACCGGCGGGGAGGTGTCGGCGGAGCGGGCCTCCCGGGAGGTGCTGTGGGTGACGCCGGACCGCAGGGTGTACGGCGGGGCGCAGGCGGTGGCGCGGCTGCTGATGCGTTCGGGCGGGCTGTGGGCGTGGGCCGGCGGGGTGCTGGCGCTGGCGCCGGTGCGGCCGGTGGCGGACGCGGTCTACCGCTGGGTCGCGCGGAACCGGGACCGGATGCCGGGCGGGACCCCGGCGTGCGCGCTGCCGAGGCGCTCCTGAATCGGCCCTGAGGCGGGTTCACGCCCGGGCGTGCCGGGCGGCGAGGTGCGCGGGCATCGGGGCGTGCCGCAGGTAGCGGCGGGTGAACCGGCCGGTGCCGTGCGAGAGCGAGCGCAGGTCGAGCGGGTAGCGGGCGAGTTCGAGCTCGGGGACCTCGGCGCGGACCAGGCTCAGGCCCTCCCCGCCGACCTCGGTGCCCAGCACGTGGCCCCGGCGGGCGGACAGGTCGGTGAGGACCGCGCCCTGGTACTCGTCGGGCAGCAGCACCCGGACCTCGTCGACGGGTTCGAGGACCTCGACGGTGCCGTGGTCGGCGGCCTCCTTGAGGGCGAGCGCGGCGGCGGTCTGGAAGGCGGCGTCGGAGGAGTCGACGGAGTGCGCCCTGCCGTCGGTGAGGGTGACCCGGACGTCGGTCATCGGGTGGCCGCGCAGGCCCTGGGCGAGCTGGGCGCGGACGCCCTTCTCGACCGAGGGCACGAAGTGGCGGGGGACGGTGCCGCCGACCACCCGGTCGACGAACTCGAAGCCGCCGCCGGGCAGCGGTTCGACGGTGAGGTCGCAGATCGCGTACTGGCCGTGGCCGCCGGACTGCTTGACGTGCCGGCCGTGGCCCTCGGCGGGGGCGGCGAAGGTCTCGCGCAGGGCGACCTCGTGGTCGACGGTGTCGACCCGGACGCCGTGGCGGGTGGTGAGGCGGTCGAGGGTGACGGCGAGGTGGGCCTCGCCGGTGCACCACAGGACGAGCTGGCCGGTGTCGGGGTTCTGCTCGACGCGCAGCGCCGGGTCCTGGGCGGAGAGCCGGCCGAGGGCCTGGGAGAGCTTGTCGTCGTCGGCCTTGGAGCGGGCCCGGACGGCGGTGGGGAGCAGCGCCTCGGGCAGCGGCCAGAGTGGCAGGGCGTCCGCGGCGGGGTCGGCGGTGAGGGTGTCGCCGGTGCGGGCGGCGGTGAGCTTGGTGACGGTGGCGAGGTCGCCGGCGACGGCGTGCGGGACGGGGCGCAGCTGGTGGCCGAGCGGGCTGTGCGGGGCGGTGAGGTGCTCCTCGGTGCCGTCGGGGAGGTGGACGGTGGTGTCGGGGCGCAGGGTGCCGGCGAAGACCTTGAGCAGGCTGAGGCGGCCGAGGTAGGGGTCCTCGCCGGTGTGGACCACCTGGGCGGTGAGCGGGGCGTCCGGGTCGGCGGCCGGGAGCCGGTCGGTGCGGTCGGCGGGGGAGGGGAAGGCGTCGGCGAGCAGGTCGAGCAGGGCGTCGCAGCCGGTGCCGTCGGGGGCGGTGGCGAGGACGGGGTGCAGGGTGCCGGCCAGCACCTCGCGGCGCAGGCCGGCGGCGAGGGCGGCGGTGTCGAGCCCTTCGCCGTCGAGGTAGCGGGCGAGCAGGGTGTCGTCCTCGCCGGCCAGCGCCTCGACCAGGCGGGCGCGTTCGGCGGCGAGGTCGGGGGCGTTTCGGCGAGGGTGGTCTTCCCGGTGCCGCCGGCGCCGACCAGGGCCACGTCGCGCAGCAGGTCGGGGCGGTCGGCGGGCGGTGCGGGGGTGTGGGCCGTCCGGTCCGGCATGGCTGGCCTCCTGCCGCTCGATCAGCGTGGATACCATTGTCCGGCCGGGCGGGTGCATTCGCGCGGCCGCCCGGCGGGCATGCGGCTCGCGGGTGCCAATCCGAGGAGCGGAGCGGACCGGAAGGCCATGCTCAACAAGTACGCGCGTGCCTTCTTCACACGTGTCCTCACCCCGTTCGCCGCGCTGCTGCTGCGCTGGGGCGTCAGTCCGGACGCGGTCACGCTGATCGGCACGGCCGGTTCGGTGGCCGGCGCGCTGGTGTTCTTCCCGCGCGGGGAGTTCTTCTGGGGCGTGATCACCGTCACGCTGTTCATCTTCTCCGACCTGGTGGACGGCAACATGGCCCGCCAGGCGGGCCGCTCCAGCAAGTGGGGCGCGTTCCTGGACTCGACGCTGGACCGGGTCGCCGACGCGGCGATCTTCGGTGGTCTGGCGATGTGGTACGCCGGTGGCGGGGACGACGGGCTGCTGTGCGCGGTGGCGATCTTCTGCCTGGCCAGCGGCCAGGTGGTGTCGTACACCAAGGCGCGGGGCGAGTCGCTGGGCTTCCCGGTGAACGTGTCGGGGCTGGTGGAGCGGGCGGAGCGGCTGGTGATCAGCCTGACCGCGGCCGGGGTCGCCGGCCTGCACACGTTCGGGGTGCCGTACGTGGAGTGGCTGCTGCCGATCGCCCTGTGGGTGGTCGCGGCGGGCAGTCTGGTGACGGTGGCGCAGCGGATGCTGACCGTGCGCCGGGAGTCGGCGGAACTGGAGGCGGCGGCCGCCGCCGAGGGGGTCAAGTGAGGGAACGGTTGGTCGACGCCGCGTACGCGGCCGGCTGGGCGGGGCTGAGGCACCTGCCCGAGCCGGTGGCCCGCGGCCTGTTCGACACCATCGCCGACGTGGCGTGGCGGCGGCAGGGCAAGGGGGTGCGGCAGCTGGAGGCCAACCTGTCGCGGGTCCACCCGGACGCGGACGGGATCCGGCTGCGGGAGCTGTCCCGGGCCGGGATGCGCTCGTACATGCGGTACTGGAGGGAGTCGTTCCGGCTGCCGACCTGGAGCCGGGAGCGGATCGCCGGCGCCATAACGGTGAAGAACCTGGAGCAGCTGAACGAGGCGATGGCGGCCGGGCGGGGCGCGGTGCTGGCGCTGCCGCACATGGCGAACTGGGACCTGGCGGGCGCGTGGATCGCCTCCGCGGGCGGGCTCCCGTTCACCACGGTCGCCGAGCGGCTGAAGCCGGAGTCGCTGTTCGACCGGTTCGTGGCGTACCGGGAGAGCCTGGGCATGGAGGTGCTGGCGCTGACCGGCTCCCAGGTCTCGGTGGTGGGGACGCTGGCGCGGCGGCTGCGCGAGGGCAAACTGGTGTGCCTGGTCGGCGACCGGGACCTCTCGGAGGCCGGGATCCAGGTGGACTTCTTCGGCGAACCGACCCGGATGCCGGCCGGTCCGGCGGCGCTGGCCCAGCGGACCGGGGCGGCGCTGTTCCCGGTGTCGCTCTGGTACGACGGGCCGATGCTGCGGGCGGAGGTGCACCCGGAGGTGGTGCCGTCCGGGGAGGGCACCCGGCAGGAGCAGGCCGCCGCGATGACCCAGGCGCTGGCGGACGTGTGGGCGGGCGCGATCCGGGAGCACTCGGTGGACTGGCACATGCTGCAGAAGCTGTGGCTGGCCGACCTGACCCCGAGGCGGGCCGGGGCATGAGGATCGGCGTGGTGTGCCCGTACGACTGGGACGTGCCGGGCGGGGTGCAGTTCCACATCCGCGACCTGGCGGAGCACCTGATCCGGCTCGGGCACGAGGTGTCGGTGCTGGCCCCGGCGGAGGACGAGGAGGCGCTGCCGCCGTACGTGGTCTCGGCCGGGCGGGCGGTGGCGGTGCCGTACAACGGGTCGGTGGCGCGGCTGAGCTTCGGCTTCCTGTCGGCGGCCCGGGTGCGGCGCTGGCTGCGCGAGGGCCGGTTCGACGTGCTGCACGTGCACGAGCCGAACTCGCCGTCGCTGTCGATGCTGGCCGCGTGGGCGGCGACCGGGCCGATGGTGGGGACGTTCCACACCTCGAACCCGCGCTCGCGGGCGATGATCGCGGCCTCGCCGATCCTGCAGCCGGGCCTGGAGAAGATGTCGGGCCGGATCGCGGTGTCGGAGTACGCCCGGCGCACCCTGGTGGAGCACCTGGGCGGCGACGCGGTGGTCATCCCGAACGGCGTGGACGTGCGGTTCTTCGCGGACGCCGAGCCGAACCCGGAGTGGCAGGGCGGCGCCGCCGGGGGCGGGCCGGGCACGATCGGCTTCATCGGCCGGATCAACGAGCCGCGCAAGGGCCTGCCGACGCTGCTGGCCGCGCTGCCGCGGATCCTGGCCGAGCGGCCGGGCGTGCGGCTGCTGGTGGCCGGCAAGGGCGACGAGGAGGAGGCGGTCGCGGGCCTGCCCGCCGAGGCGCGGGCCCGGGTCGAGTTCCTCGGCATGGTCTCGGACCGGGACAAGGCCCGGCTGCTGCGCTCGGTCGACCTGTACGTGGCGCCGAACACCGGCGGCGAGTCCTTCGGCATCATCCTGGTCGAGGCGATGTCGGCGGGCGCCCCGGTGCTGGCCAGCGACCTGGACGCGTTCCGCCAGGTGCTGGACGGCGGCGCGGCCGGCGAGCTGTTCCCGGTCGGGGACGCGGACGCGCTGGCCGCCTCGGCGGTGAAGCTGCTCGGCAGTCCGGAGCGGCTGCTGGCGCTGCGCGAGGCGGCCTCCCGGCACGTGCGGCGCTTCGACTGGGAGACGGTCGGCGCCGAGGTGCTGTCGGTGTACGAGACGGTGACCGACGGGCGTCCGCCGGTGGCCGAGGTCGAACCGTCCGCCCGCCGTGCGCGTCCGAATCGTTGACCCGTCCCGTCAGGAAGAGGTAGCCCCGCATGCCGCTGATCACCGTCGACTACACCGACCGGCTCGCCGGCGCATTCGACCGGCGGGGCTTCGGCCTGGCCCTGAACCGGCTGGCGGTGAAGCTGCTGGAGGCCAAGGCGGCCGGCTGCAAGACCCGGTTCCGGCGCACCGAGGAGGCCGTGGTCGGGGCGGACGCCGAGACCTTCGCGCTGGTCGCGATCGAGTTCGCGATCTTCCCGGGCCGTTCGGCCGAGGCCAAGGCGGCGCTGGCCGAGGCGGTGCTGGCGGCGCTGCCGGACTACCTGGGGGCGGTCGCCGGGCCGGTGCAGGCCACCGTCCAGGTCGAGGAGCTGGACCGCCTCGCCTACCGCTCGGCCACCTTCGGGCTCGGCTGAGCCGGTACCGTAGCGCCCCGTGGCTACCTGGATCTGGGCCGTTGCGGCCGTCGCACTGTTCGCCGTCTACCTGAGCTGGACGGCGGGCAGGCTCGACCGGCTGCACGCCCGGATCGACGCGGCCCGGGCCTCGCTGGACGCCCAGCTGCTGCGCCGGGCCTCGGTCGCGGTGGAGCTGGCCACCTCCTCGCTGCTCGACCCGGCCGCGTCGATCCTGCTGCTGGAGGCCGCGCACGAGGCCCGGCAGGCCGAGGCGGACCAGCGCGAGGTGGCGGAGAGCGCGCTGAGCCTGGCGCTGCGCGCCGTGCTGGACGAGCCGGCGCAGGTCGCCGAGGTGCGGGCCGCGCCGGGCGGCGAGGAGGCGGTGCGCGACCTGGTCGAGGCGGTGCGCCGGGTGCCGATGGCCAGGCGTTTCCACAACGACGCGGTGCGGGCGGCGCGCGCGGTGCGCGAGCACCGGCTGGTGCGCTACTTCCGGCTCGCGGGCCGGGCGCCGTTCCCGATGGCCTTCGAGATGGACGACGAGCCCCCGGTGGCCCTCACGCCCGAGGGCGCGCCCGCGTAGGCTGAACCCCGTTTCCCGCCCCAGCCGGATCGCTGGCCCGATTGTCGTATGGCGGGTACGGCCCTGGACCATGTGGCGTATGGGTCGAGGGGCCCCCGGGCCTACGATAGATCGATAGCACCGGTTCATTTCTGAGTGAGGTCTTCACGTGTCCACCACCCCCACTTCCGCCGAGCAGCCCCAGGTCGGCACCGCCCGGGTCAAGCGCGGCATGGCCGAGCAGCTCAAGGGCGGCGTGATCATGGACGTGGTCAACGCCGAGCAGGCGAAGATCGCCGAGGACGCCGGTGCGGTCGCGGTCATGGCGCTGGAGCGCGTCCCCGCCGACATCCGCAAGGACGGCGGCGTGGCCCGGATGTCCGACCCGAACATGATCGAGGAGATCATCGCCGCGGTCTCCATCCCGGTGATGGCCAAGTCCCGGATCGGCCACTTCGTCGAGGCCCAGGTCCTGCAGTCGCTCGGCGTCGACTACATCGACGAGTCCGAGGTCCTCACCCCGGCCGACGAGGTCAACCACTCCGACAAGTGGGCGTTCACCACCCCCTTCGTCTGCGGTGCCACCAACCTGGGCGAGGCGCTGCGCCGGATCGCCGAGGGCGCGGCCATGATCCGCTCCAAGGGCGAGGCCGGCACCGGCAACGTGGTCGAGGCCGTCCGCCACCTGCGCCAGATCAAGAACGAGATCGCCAAGCTGCGCGGCTTCGACAACAACGAGCTGTACGCGGCCGCCAAGGAGCTGCGCGCGCCGTACGAGCTGGTCCGCGAGGTCGCCGAGCTCGGCAAGCTCCCGGTCGTGCTGTTCTCGGCGGGCGGCGTGGCCACCCCGGCGGACGCCGCGCTGATGCGCCAGCTCGGCGCCGAGGGCGTGTTCGTCGGCTCCGGCATCTTCAAGTCGGGCGACCCGGCCAAGCGCGCCGCCGCCATCGTGAAGGCCACCACCTTCTACGACGACCCGAAGATCATCGCGGACGCCTCCCGCAACCTGGGCGAGGCCATGGTCGGCATCAACTGCGACACCCTGCCCGAGGCCGAGCGCTACGCCAACCGCGGCTGGTAGGCACCCCGCGCGACCGGCCCGCCGTGCGAGGTACCGGCACGGCGGGCCGCTGCGTGGAGTCCGGGCCCCGAAGTTCGAGAACGAAGAGGTAGTGAGACCGTGAGCATCCCCACCATCGGCGTGCTGGCCCTCCAGGGCGACGTCCGCGAGCACCTGGTGGCGCTGGCCGCCGCCGACGCGCTGGCCCGCCCGGTGCGCCGCCCCGAGGAGCTGGCCGAGGTGGACGCGCTGGTGATGCCCGGTGGCGAGTCCACCACCATCTCCAAGCTCGCCGTGCTGTTCGGCCTGATGGACCCGCTGCGCGAGCGGGTCGCGGCCGGCATGCCGGTCTACGGCACCTGCGCGGGCATGATCATGCTGGCGGACAAGATCCTGGACGGCCGGGACGACCAGGAGACCGTCGGCGGCATCGACATGACCGTCCGCCGCAACGCCTTCGGCCGGCAGAACGAGTCCTTCGAGACCGCCATCCCGTTCGCGGGCCTGCCCGGCGACCCGGTCACCGGCGTGTTCATCCGCGCCCCCTGGGTCGAGGCGGTCGGCGCGGACGTCGAGGTGCTCGCCGAGGTCCCCGCCGCGGACGGCCCGGACGCCCGGATCGTCGCGGTCCGGCAGGGCAACCTGCTGGCCACCTCCTTCCACCCGGAGCTGACCGGCGACCACCGCGTCCACGAGTACTTCGTGCGGATGGTCGAGGCCGCCGGGCGCTGAAAGCCCCCTGGCGGCGCGGTGACCGTGTGCCACCCGATGGTGCGGCACCGGTAAGATCTCCCCTGTTCATTTCCCATTGGCGACGAAAAGGAGCTGGCGATGTCCGGCCACTCTAAGTGGGCTACCACCAAGCACAAGAAGGCCGCGATCGACGCCAAGCGCGGCAAGCTCTTCGCCAAGATGATCAAGAACATCGAGGTGGCGGCCCGCACCGGCGGCGGCGACCCGGCCGGCAACCCGACGCTCTACGACGCCATCCAGAAGGCGAAGAAGAGCTCCGTCCCGATCGACAACATCAACCGCGCCGTCAAGCGCGGCTCCGGCGCGGAGGCCGGCGGCGCCGACTACTCGACGATCATGTACGAGGGCTACGGCCCGAACGGCGTGGCCGTCCTGATCGAGTGCCTCACCGACAACCGCAACCGCGCCGCCTCCGACGTGCGCGTCGCGATGACCCGCAACGGCGGCAACATGGCCGACCCGGGCTCGGTCTCCTACCTGTTCAACCGCAAGGGCGTCGTGATCGTCCCCAAGGCCGACGGCGTGGACGAGGACCGGATCCTGGACGTCGTGCTGGACGCCGGCGCCGAGGAGGTCAACGACCTGGGCGAGGCCTTCGAGGTGATGTCCGAGGCCACCGACATGGTCGCGGTCCGCACCGCGCTGGTCGACGCCGGCATCGACTACGACTCGGCCGACGCCAACTTCGTCCCCAGCATGCAGGTCGAGCTGGACGCCGACGGCGCCCGCAAGATCTTCAAGCTGATCGACGCGCTGGAGGACAGCGACGACGTGCAGAACGTCTTCGCCAACTTCGACGTCTCCGACGAGATCATGGCCGAGCTGGACGCCTGAGCCCGCTCCTCGTTCCTCCCGCCCGGCGGCCGCTGCTGGCCGCCGGGCGGAGGCGTGTCCGGGACCGCTTGTCAGCGGCCGGGGGTAACCTGCGCAGATCGGAGAGAGGCGGGGCCGTGCGAGTGCTGGGTGTGGACCCTGGACTGACCAGGTGCGGCGTCGGGGTGGTCGAAGGACTGCCCGGGCGGCGGCTCGACATGCTCGGCGTCGGCGTGGTGCGCACGCCGGCCGAGGACGAGATCGGCCCGAGGCTGCTCGCCATCGAACAGGGCCTGGAGACCTGGCTCGACCGCTACCAGCCCGAACTCGTCGCCGTGGAGCGGGTGTTCGCCCAGCACAACGTCCGCACCGTGATGGGCACCGCGCAGGCCTCGGCGGTCGCCGTGCTGTGCGCGACCCGCCGCGGCATCCCCGTCACGCTGCACACCCCCAGCGAGGTCAAGGCCGCCGTCACCGGCTCCGGCCGGGCCGACAAGGCGCAGGTCACCGCCATGGTCACCCGCATCCTGCGGCTCGACGCCCCGCCCAAGCCCGCCGACGCGGCGGACGCCCTCGCCCTGGCCATCTGCCACATCTGGCGCGGCGGCACCACGAACCGGCTGACCGCGGCCGTCAAGGCGCACGCTGCGGGCGGGAGCTCCTGGCACGGCGCCGGCGCGCCGGGCCGCTCGCGCAGTTCCCCGCGCCCCTGACGGGGTCGGGGACGCACCAAGCATCGGAACCATCGAGAGGAACGACTTCACCGTGATCGCCTTCGTGCAGGGTCCGGTCGCCGTGGTGGGGGCCGGAGTGGCCGTGGTGGAGGTCGGCGGGGTGGGCATGGCGGTGCAGTGCACGCCCACCACGCTGGCGACGCTGCGGGTGGGCGAGGTCGCCCGGCTGGCGACCTCGCTGGTGGTCCGGGAGGACTCGCTGACGCTGTTCGGCTTCGTGGACGACGACGAGCGGGCCACCTTCGAGGTGCTGCAGGCGGCGCCCGGGGTCGGGCCGAAGCTCGCCCAGGCGATCCTCGGCGTGCACTCGCCGGAGGCGCTGCGGGTGGCGGTGGCCGGCGGCGACGAGAAGGCGCTGATCGCGGTGCCCGGCATCGGCAAGGCGAAGGCCGCCAAGCTGCTGCTGGAGTACCGGGACAAGCTCGGCGCCCCGCACGGCAGCGTCCCCGCGCAGAAGCCGGTGGCGTCCGGCCCGGCCCCCTGGCACGAGCAGCTGCACTCCGCCCTGGTGGGCCTGGGCTACGCTCCGCGGGAGGCGGAGGAGGCGGTGGTCCGGGTCACGCCGGAGGCCGAGGCGCAGTCCGTGCCGGACGTCGGCGCCCTGCTGCGGCTGGCCCTGCGCGGGCTGAACCGGGCCCGCTGAACAGCGCCGAGGAAATGTGACGACACGTCACCAAGTCGACATGGAGAGCGGTTTCCCGATGAGCCCGTACGAGTCCGACCCCGCTGACCGCCTGCTGACGGCGTCCGCCGACGGCGAGGACCAGGCGGTCGAGGCGGCGCTGCGCCCCAAGCTGCTGGACGAGTTCATCGGGCAGGAGCGGGTGCGCGAGCAGCTCTCGCTGGTCCTGCAGGCGGCCCGCAAGCGCGGCGCGGCGCCGGACCACGTGCTGCTCAGCGGCCCGCCCGGGCTCGGCAAGACCACCCTGTCGATGATCATCGCTGCCGAGCTGAACGCCCCGATCCGGATCACCTCCGGGCCGGCCATCCAGCACGCGGGCGACCTGGCGGCGATCCTGTCCTCGCTGACCGAGGGCGAGGTGCTGTTCCTCGACGAGATCCACCGGATGTCCCGGCCCGCCGAGGAGATGCTCTACATGGCGATGGAGGACTTCCGGGTCGACGTGATCGTCGGCAAGGGCCCGGGCGCCACCGCCATCCCGCTGGAGCTGCCGCCGTTCACGCTGGTCGGCGCGACCACCCGGGCCGGGCTGCTGCCGCCGCCGCTGCGCGACCGGTTCGGCTTCACCGGCCACATGGAGTTCTACGCCCCGGCCGAGCTCCAGCAGGTGGTGCGCCGCTCGGCCGGCCTGCTGGACGTGGAGATCGACCCGGCCGGCGCGGCCGAGATCGCCGGCCGCTCGCGCGGCACGCCCCGGATCGCCAACCGGCTGCTGCGCCGGGTGCGGGACTTCGCCCAGGTCCGGCACGACGGCCTGGTCACCCGGGAGATCGCGGCCCGGGCGCTGGAGGTCTACGAGGTCGACGCCCGCGGCCTGGACCGGCTGGACCGGGCGGTGCTGCAGGCGCTGCTCAAGCTGTTCGGCGGCGGCCCGGTGGGACTCTCGACCCTGGCGGTGGCGGTCGGCGAGGAGGCCGAGACGGTCGAGGAGGTCGCCGAGCCCTTCCTGGTCCGGGAGGGCCTGCTGGCCCGCACCCCGCGCGGGCGGATCGCCACCTCGGCGGCCTGGCAGCACCTGGGGCTGACCCCGCCGCAGACCCCGGCGGCGGGCAGGTCGGCGCGGAACGTTCAGCAGAACGGCCTATGGGCTGACGGCCAGGCATAACTCGGCAGCCTTATCGGGGGTTTATGTGCATGCCAAGGCTCGCCACTTTCGGCGGCACACTGGCATGCTTGGCGTTGTCCGTTCAGTGCGGGTCGCCTAGACTCCGCCGGACCGCCCCAGTCACCCGACGGGCCGACGTACACGCACTGGCCGCCGCACCGGCGGCCTACAAAGGACCCTGGCTGTGCAATACATCATCTTCCTCCTCCCGCTCCTCGCCATCTTCATGATGATGCGCTCGCAGAAGAAGCGTCAGGCTCAGATGCAGAGCATGCAGACCGCGCTGCAGCCGGGGTCGGGAGTGCGGACCATCGGTGGCATGTACGCACTGGTGAAGGCGGTCAACGACGAGACCGTCGAGCTGGAGGTCGCGCCCGGTGTGGTGGCCCACTACACCAAGGGCGCGATCGCGGCCGTCCTGGAGCCGCTGGAGTACGACGCGATCATCAACGGCCGTCCCGCCGAGGACGTGTCCGACGAGGCCGTCGAGGCGGACGCCGAGGAGAAGCCGCTGAGCCTGTCCAAGGACGGGGCGGCCGAGGCGAAGGCCGACGCCGAGGCTCCCGAGAGCAAGTAGTACGGTCGGGGGACCCTCGACCGGCGGCACCCGCCGCAAGCCCAACAGGACCTCTTGGGCCGCCGTGCGTCCGTCGTCCTCCGCCCCCGCCGCGCGCGGGGGCGGAGGCCGGCCGCCGGTCGGCATGGACAGGGAGAAACGAGCAAGGTGGCAACACCCAAGTCGCGGTCGCGCGACGGATACCCGGGACGGGCGCTGGCGCTCATCCTGGTGGTCACCGTCGGCCTTGTGGCCCTCATGTTCGGGACGGACAACACCAAGCCCCGTCTCGGTATCGACCTCGCCGGTGGTACCAGCGTCACGCTGACCGCGAAGTCGGATGATCCTTCCGCGATCAACAAGACCAATCTTGACACCGCGGTGAACATCATCCAGAAGCGTGTCAACGGCATGGGCGTCTCCGAGGCGGAGGTCCAGACCCAGGGCAATGCCAACATCATCGTCAACATTCCCGACGGTGGTAACACGCAGCAGTCCATCGACAAGGTCGGTGACACCGCCAAGCTCTACTTCCGTCCGGTGCTGGCCGCCGAGCCGTCCGGCGCGGTCGCCCAGCAGCCGAGCCCGTCCGCCGACGCCTCCGGCGGTGCCTCGGCCTCGCCGTCCGCCGGCGCCTCGGCCGTGGCCGGCTCGCCGAGCGCCTCCGCGAGCGCCACCGCGTCCGCCTCGGCCACCAAGGCCGGCCGCGCCCTCTCCGGCGCGCTGCAGGCCGACCCCACCGCGTCCGCGTCCGGCTCGGCCCCGGCCTCGCCGTCCGCCCCGGCCTCGGCGCCCGCCGCCGACCCGAGCGCCGCGCCCACCCCGGACGCCGAGACCGTCGCGCTCCAGCAGAAGTACGCCGCGCTGGACTGCACGGACAAGGCGCAGCGCCTGAACTACCAGAAGACCAACGACCCGGCCGCCCCGGCGCTCGCCTGCTCCTACGACGACGAGCAGGGCCTCTGGTACAAGTTCGTGCTCGGCGGCGTCGCGGTGAACGGCCAGGACGTCACCAAGGCCCAGGCCGTGTACGACACCCAGACCGGCAAGGGCTGGATGGTCGACCTGTCGTTCAACGACACCGGCTCCAAGGCCTTCGCGTCCACCACCGGCCAGCTGGCCACCCAGTCCTCCCCGGCCAACCAGTTCGCGATCGTGCTGGACGGCCAGGTCGTCTCCCACCCGTACGTGCAGGAGTCGATCACCGGCGGCAACGCGGTGATCAACGGCACCTTCACCTCGGACGAGGCCAAGTCGCTGGCGAACGTGCTCAGCTACGGCGCCCTCCCGCTGGACTTCGTGAAGAGCGACGTCACCACCGTCTCCCCGCAGCTCGGCTCCGAGCAGCTGAAGGCCGGTCTGATCGCCGGTCTGATCGGCATGGTCCTGGTGGTCGCCTACTCGCTGGTCTACTACCGCGGCCTGGGCCTGATCTCGATCGCCGGTCTGGTCGTCTCGGCGATCCTGACCTGGTCGATCATGAGCCTGCTCGGCGCGGGCATCGGCTTCGCGCTGAACCTGCCCGCGGTCTGCGGCGCGATCGTCGCGATCGGCATCACCGCCGACTCCTTCATCGTCTACTTCGAGCGGATCCGGGACGAGGTCCGCGAGGGCGCCCAGCTCCGGGCCGCCGTGCAGCGGGCCTGGCCGCGGGCCCGGCGCACCATCCTGGTCTCGGACTTCGTGTCCTTCCTCTGTGCCGCGGTGCTCTACCTGGTCTCGGTCGGCAAGGTGCAGGGCTTCGCCTTCACCCTGGGCCTGACCACCCTGCTCGACGTCGTGGTGATCTTCCTGTTCACCAAGCCGCTGATCACCCTGCTCGCCCGCACCAAGTTCTTCGCCAGCGGTCACCCGATGTCCGGCCTGGACCCGAAGCGGCTCGGCGCCCGCCCGCCGATCCGCGGCTCCCGCCGCCGTCCCACCACGACCCAGGAGGTCTGACCCATGTCGCTCCGCAACATCGGTCACCGCCTCTACCAGGGCGAGGTCTCCTTCGACTTCGTCGGCAAGCGGAAGATCTGGTACTCGATCTCGGCGGTGATCGTCCTGGTGGCCGGCATCGGCCTGGCCATGGGCCTGCACCTGGGCATCGAGTTCAAGGGCGGCTCGGTCTACACCGTGCACAAGCCCGGCCTGTCGGCCTCGCAGGCGAAGGAGACCGCCGACAAGATCATCGGCTCGAACACCGCGCTGGTGCAGACCACGGACAAGGGCGACGTCCGGGTCCAGGTCAGCGCCCAGGAGTCGATCCCGGCCGCGACCTTCACCAAGGAGTTCTCGCAGGCCGTCGGCGTCCAGGAGCAGGACATCAACGCCCAGGTGATCGGCCCCTCCTGGGGCGCCGACATCTCCAAGAAGGCGCTGACCGGCCTGATCGTCTTCATGGTGCTGGTCACCGTCTACATGGCGATCGCCTTCGAGTGGCGGATGGCGGTGGCCGCCCTGGTCGCCCTGATCCACGACCTCCTGATCACCATCGGCGTCTACGCCCTGGTCGGCTTCGAGGTCACCCCGGGCACCGTGATCGGCTTCCTGACCATCCTCGGCTACTCGCTCTACGACACGGTCGTCGTCTTCGACACCGTGAAGGAGAACACCCGGGGCCTCACCAAGCAGTCCCGCCGCACCTACAGCGAGGCCGCCAACCACGGCCTCAACCAGACCCTGGTGCGCTCCATCAACACCACGGTCGTCGCCCTGCTCCCGGTCTCGGCGCTGCTCTTCATCGGCGGCGGCCTGCTGGGCGCGGGCACCCTGAACGACATCTCGCTGGCCCTGTTCATCGGCCTCGCGGCCGGTGCCTACTCCTCCATCTGCGTGGCCACCCCGCTGCTCGCGCAGCTCAAGGAGCAGGCGCCGGACATGAAGGCGCTGGCCAAGCGGGTCGCCCAGCGGCGCGCCTCGGAGGCCAAGGCCGCGGCCGAGGCCGAGGCCCGCGGCGAGGTGCCGGGCGAGCGGGCCGACGGTGAGGACGGCGACGAGGAGCAGGTCGCGGCCGGTATGGTCGGACAGCGTAACCAGCCGGTCAGCCGCGCCCGCGGCAAGGGACGGACGTCCGGCAAGCACTGACCCTCCGCGAAGGAACCCCCGTGACCTCCACCACCGACCCCGCCCTGTCCGAGCTGCTCAACAGCCGGATCCGGGACGTGCGGGACTACCCGAAGCCGGGTGTCCTGTTCAAGGACATCGCCCCCCTGCTGGCCGACGCCGAGGCGTTCGGCGCGCTGACCCGGGCGCTGGCCGGGCGGGCGCGGGAGCTCGGCGCCACCAAGGTGGTCGGGCTGGAGGCGCGGGGGTTCGTGCTGGCCGCGCCGGCCGCGTTCGCCGCGGGCCTCGGGTTCGTCCCGATCCGCAAGAAGGGCAAGCTGCCCGGCGAGGTGTTCGCCCGCTCGTACGACCTGGAGTACGGGTCGGCGACGCTGGAGGTGCAGTGCGACGCGTTCGAGCCGGGCGAGCGGGTCCTGGTGGTGGACGACGTGCTGGCCACCGGCGGGACGATCGCGGCCTCGCTGGACCTGGTCCAGGAGGCCGGGGCCGAGCTGGCCGGCGTGGTCGTGCTGATGGAGCTCGGCTTCCTGCCGGGGCGCGCGAAGCTCGTCCCGCACCTGCACGGAGCGCCGCTGGAGACGCTGGTCGTGGTCTGACGGCCCGCCGTTCGAGCACCGCCCGGGAACGGATCCGTTCCCGGGCGGTCGCGCTCCCGGGCGGACGCGCCGCCGCGCGGGGGCGCGCTGTCGGTACGATGAAGGTTGATCCGACGTAGGAGTGTCCTTGCCCGACGAGGTTGTGCCCACGGCCGCTGCCGCCAGTTCCCGTTCCTCGCAGGGCGGGATGCGGGCTCGGCTTGCGCGGCTGGGCGGTCAGCGCAGTTCGATGGTCAACCCGGTGCTGGAACCGCTGTTCCGGACGATCCGGGCCAACGACCCCAAGGCCGACCCCGGGCTGCTGAAGGACATCGAGCGGGCGTACGCCGTCGCGGAGAAGTGGCACCGCGGGCAGAAGCGCAAGAGCGGCGACCCGTACATCACCCACCCGCTGGCGGTGGCCACCATCCTGGCCGAGCTGGGGATGGACGCGCCGACCCTGATGGCCGGGCTGCTGCACGACACGGTCGAGGACACCGACTACGGCCTGGAGACGCTCCGGGTCGACTTCGGCGACTCGGTGGCGCTGCTGGTCGACGGCGTGACCAAGCTGGACCGGGTCAAGTTCGGCGAGGCCGCGCAGGCGGAGACCGTCCGCAAGATGGTCGTGGCGATGGCCAAGGACCCGCGGGTGCTGGTGATCAAGCTCGCCGACCGGCTGCACAACATGCGCACGATGCGCTACCTGAAGCGGGAGAAGCAGGAGAAGAAGGCCCGCGAGACGCTGGAGATCTACGCCCCGCTGGCGCACCGGCTGGGCATGAACACCATCAAGTGGGAGCTGGAGGACCTGGCCTTCGCCATCCTCTACCCCAAGATGTACGACGAGATCGTCCGGCTGGTGGCCGAGCGCGCCCCCAAGCGGGACGAGTACCTGGCCACCGTGATCGACCAGGTGCAGGGCGACCTGCGGGGGGCCCGGATCACCGCGCAGGTGACCGGCCGGCCCAAGCACTACTACTCGGTCTACCAGAAGATGATCGTCCGGGGCCGGGACTTCGCCGAGATCTACGACCTGGTGGGCATCCGGGTCCTGGTCGACACCGTCCGCGACTGCTACGCGGCGCTGGGCACCATCCACGCGCGGTGGAACCCGGTGCCGGGGCGGTTCAAGGACTACATCGCGATGCCCAAGTTCAACATGTACCAGTCGCTGCACACCACGGTGATCGGCCCCGGGGGCAAGCCCGTCGAGCTGCAGATCCGCACCTTCGACATGCACCGGCGGGCCGAGTACGGCATCGCCGCGCACTGGAAGTACAAGCAGCGGGCAGTGGCCGGCGCGTCCAAGGTGCGCACCGACACGCCCACCCACGGGCGGCAGCACGACAAGGCCGACGCGGTCAACGAGATGGCCTGGCTGCGGCAGCTGCTGGACTGGCAGAAGGAGACCGAGGACCCCAGCGAGTTCCTGGAGTCGCTGCGCTTCGACCTGTCCAGCAACGAGGTGTTCGTCTTCACCCCGAAGGGCGACGTGATAGCGCTGCCCGCGCAGGCCACCCCGGTGGACTTCGCGTTCGCGGTGCACACCGAGGTCGGCTACCGCTGCATCGGCGCCCGGGTGAACGGCCGGCTGGTGCCGCTGGAGTCGACCCTGGAGAACGGCGACACCGTCGAGGTGTTCACCTCCAAGGCGGAGAACGCCGGCCCGTCCCGGGACTGGCTGAGCTTCGTCAAGTCGCCCCGGGCCCGCAACAAGATCCGCGCCTGGTTCTCCAAGGAGCGCCGCGAGGAGGCGATCGAGCAGGGCAAGGAGTCGATCGCCCGGGCGATGCGCAAGCAGGGCCTGCCGATCCAGCGGATCCTCACCGGGGACTCGCTGGTCACCCTCGCCCACGAGATGCGCTACCCCGACATCTCCTCGCTGTACGCGGCGATCGGCGAGGGCCACGTCGCCGCGCAGGCGATCGTGCAGAAGCTGGTCCAGGCGATGGGCGGCGAGGAGGGCGCGGTCGAGGACCTCGCCGAGACCGCCACCCCCTCGCACCAGCCGCGCGCGATGCGCCGCCGCGCCAAGGGCGACCCCGGCGTCATCGTCAAGGGCGTGGACGACGTCTGGGTGAAGCTGGCGCGCTGCTGCACGCCGGTGCCCGGCGACCCGATCGTCGGGTTCATCACCCGCGGCAACGGCGTCTCGGTGCACCGCGCCGACTGCGTCAACGTGGAGTCCCTCCAGCAGCAGCCCGAGCGGATGATCGAGGTCGAGTGGGCCGCCACCCAGTCCTCGGTCTTCCTGGTCGCCATCCAGGTCGAGGCGCTGGACCGCTCCCGGCTGCTCTCGGACGTCACCCGGGTGCTCTCCGACCAGCACGTCAACATCCTCTCGGCGGCCGTCCAGACCTCCCGGGACCGGGTCGCGATGAGCCGGTTCACCTTCGAGATGGGCGACCCCAAGCACCTGGGCCACGTGCTCAAGGCGGTGCGCGGCGTCGAGGGCGTGTACGACGTCTACCGGGTCACCTCGGCGCGCAACAAGTAGCCGCCGCCCCGCCCGCCCCCGCCCGCTCGGGTCGCCGCCCGCCCCCGCCCCGCCGACACTGGCCGGGTGGGGGCGGTCGGCTTTCCGGGAGGCAGCGTGCACGGGATACGGGTGGCGACGACGGTGGCGGGCGCGGTGGCCGCCGCGGTGCTGGCGGCCGGCTGCGGGAGCTCCGGAGGCGCCGCGAACCGGGCGGACCCCGGCGCCACCGCCCCGGCGGTGACGGCGGCCCCGCTGGCGGCCTCGCAGGGCGGCGGCAACGGCGTGGACCGGCTCACCGCGGACGAGGCGCTGGAGCGCTCGGTGGCGGCGCTCAGGGCGGCCGGCACGGTGCGGGTGGCCGGCGCGGTCACCGGCCAGGGCGGCCGGATCGAGATGGACCTGCGGATGAACACCGCCGGCGACTGCACCGGCACGCTCAGCCAGTCCGGCACCGGCGGCTTCCAGGTGGTCAAGGCCGGTTCCGACCTGTGGGTCAAGCCGGACGCGGCGTTCTGGGCGAGCCACGGCGGCCCGGCGATGTCCGACCTGGTCGGCGACCGCTACCTGAAGACCACCGCCGACGACCCCGACTTCGGCGAGATCGCCGAACTGTGCGACCTGGACGCGCTCGCCGACCAGCTTGGCAGCGCGCGGAGCGAACTGGCCAAGGGCGAGCCCACCACCGTCCAGGGCCGCCCGGCGCTCCCGCTCAGCGGCGACGCCGGCAACGGCACCGGCACCCTGTACGTGGCCGCCACCGGCGACCCGGTGCCGCTGAAGCTGGAGAAGAGCACCGGCGCGGTCGACTTCAGCGAGTTCGGCACCCCGGTGCCCAGCGCCACCCCCGGCCCCGACGAGAGCCTGGACCTGGACCGGCTCGGCTCGCCCGAGCCCTCCGCCAGCGTGGTCTGAGGACGCGCGAGGGCCCCCGCCCGGTGCGGACGGGGGCCCTCGCGGCGGTTCACCCGGTCAGGAGGTGAACTCCTGCAGCGACTTCTGCGCCTGGTCGAGCAGGGCCTGGCGACCCTCCAGCTCGGCCTCCAGCTTGGCGGCCCTGGACGTGTTGCCCGCGGCCCGGGCCTTGTCCAGGTCGGCGCGGAGCTTGTCCACCGCGGCCTGCAGCAGGGCGGTCATGCCGGTGGCCCGGGCCCGCGCCTCCGGGTTGGAGCGCTGCCACTCGGCCTCCTCGGCCTCGCGGACGGCGCGCTCCACCGCGGACAGCCGGCCGTCCAGCTTCGGACGGGCGTCGCGCGGGACGTGGCCGATCGCCTCCCAGCGCTCGGAGACGTCGCGCAGCGCGGCCTTGGCGGCCTTCAGGTCGGTGATCGGCAGGATCGCCTCGGCCTCGACCAGCAGCGCCTCCTTGGCCTTCTGGTTCTCGCCCTGCTCGGCGTCGCGCTCGGAGAACGCGGCGGACCTGGCCTGGAAGAAGACGTCCTGGGCGCCGCGGAAGCGGGCCCACAGCTCCTCCTCCGCGTCCCGCTGGGCGCGGCCGGCCGCCTTCCACTGGGTCATCAGGTCCCGGTAGGCGGCGGCGGTCGGACCCCACTCGGTGGAGCCGGACAGCGCCTCGGCCTCGGCGACCAGCTTCTCCTTCACCGAACGGGCCGACTCGCGCTCCGAGTCGAGCGCCGCGAAGTGCGACTTGCGGTGCTTGGAGAAGACCGAGCGGGCGTGCGAGAAGCGGTGCCACAGCTCGTCGTCGCTCTTGCGGTCCAGCCGCGGCAGCGCCTTCCAGCTGTCGACCAGGGCGCGCAGCCGGTCGCCGGCCTCCCGCCACTGGTTGGACTCGGCGAGCTGCTCGGCCTCGGCGACCAGCGCCTCCTTGGCGGCGCGGGTCTCCTCCTGGGCCTTCGCCCGGGCGGCCTTGCGCTCGGTCTGCCGGGTCTCGATCTCGCCCGCCAGGGTCTCCAGCCGGGCGGCCAGCGAGGCCAGGTCGCCGACCGCGTGCGCCTCGACGACCTGCGCGCGCAGGTGCTCCAGCGCGGTCTGCGCCTCCTTGGCGGCCAGGTCGGTCTTGCGCACCCGGTGCTCCAGGAGGGCGATCTCCGCCTCCAGGCCCTGGAACTTGCGCTCGAAGTAGGCGAGGGCCTCCTCGGGGGAGCCGGCCTGCCAGGAGCCGACCTGGCGTTCGCCGTCGGCCGTCCTCACGTAGACGTTCCCCTGCTCGTCGACACGGCCCCACGGGTCGCTGCTCACAGCGCCTCCTCCACATGACGCCACGCCCACGGGCGGGAGCGTCGTCCACAGTTGATGTGCGGCGGACCGATGGAGTCCGCCGTCCCGAGCCGTCGTGGTGTCGCGCCGAGGGTGACGGCCGACGGTCAGGGCACCCTATACAACAGCAACATAGGCGACCAGCGCCGGTGCTGTCCGCATCCGGCGCCGGTCGATTTTCGCGGCGGGTCAGCCCTTGGCGGTGGTGATGCTGGTGACGTTGACCGCAGTGGCCGGCGCACCGTCGCCGCCGCCGCCCTGGACGCCCGCGTCGGCGATCTTCTGCAGCACGTCGAGGCCGCCGGTGATCTTGCCGAACGGGGTGTAGCTGGGCGGCAGTTGGGTGTCCTTGTAGACCAGGAAGAACTGGCTGCCGTTGGTGTTCGCGCCGGAGTTGGCCATCGCCACGGTGCCCGCCGGGTAGGTGGCGCCCTCCAGGTTCTCGTCGGCGAACTTGTAGCCGGGGCCGCCCGTTCCGGTGCCGGTCGGGTCGCCGCACTGCAGGACGTAGATGCCCTGCGTGGTCAGGCGGTGGCACTTGGTGCCGTCCCAGAACTGCTGACCCGCCAGGAACGCGAAGGAGTTGACCGTGTGCGGCGCCTTCGCCGCGTCCAGCGAGAAGGTGACCTTGCCCGCCGAGGTGTCCATCGTCGCGGTGTACTTGCCCGCGGTGTCGATCGACATGGCCGGCTCGGCGGCCCACTGCTTGCCGGAGGCCGACGGGGTCGGCGCGGCCCCGGCCGCGACGTCCTTCTTGTCGTCCTTCGAGTCGAACGCGCCGCTGGCGACGGTCGCCACGCCGCCCACCACCACGACGGCCAGCACACCGGCCACGATCGCGTTGCGCTGCTTGCGCTTGGTGGCGGCCTGGGCGCGGGCCTGGGCCTGGCGCTCGTACTTCTCGCGGGCGAGCTGCCGCCGCCGCTGTTCGCTGGTGACCACCGGACGTTTCTCCTGCTGGACGGTGTGGATGGGGGAGTTGCTGCTGTCGTGTGCGGATCATCGCACCCACAGGCGGCCCAGTGTAAGGACCCCGCGCGTCAGGACGGGATCAGTGCGACATGAGAAAGGCCTGAACGCACCGGACAACCGGTTCGCCCGCGGCCCGGTGCCGCCGGTAGGCTGCGGGGGAAAAGCAGACCGCCACCGCATGGAACGTAAGGACTCGCGTGTTCGTCGCCGGATTCCCCGCCGGGGCCTGGGGCACCAACTGCTACCTGGTCGCACCCGCCGCCGGCGAGGAGTGCGTGATCGTCGACCCGGGCCACGAAGCGGCCGCCGGGGTCGAGGAGTTGATCCGCGAGCACCGGCTCAAGCCGGTCGCGGTGCTGCTCACCCACGGGCACATCGACCACGTCGCCTCGGTCGTCCCGGTCTGCGGCGCGCGCGGCGTCCCGGCCTGGATCCACCCCGCGGACCGCTACATGCTGGCCGACCCGGAGAAGGCCCTCGGCCGCTCGCTCGGACAGCAGCTGATGGGCTCGATCACCGTCGGCGAACCGGACGACGTCCGCGAGTTGACCGACGGCGGCGTGCTGGAGCTCGCCGGACTGCACCTCACCGTCGACCACGCCCCCGGCCATACCGGGGGGTCGGTGACGTTCAGGACGCCCGCCACCCCGGACATCCCTCCGGTGCTGTTCTCGGGCGACCTGCTGTTCGCCGGCTCCATCGGGCGTACCGACCTCCCGGGCGGAGACAGCGCGGCGATCATGCGCTCGCTGGCCCGGGTGTGCCTGCCCCTCGACGACGCGACCGTGGTGCTCTCCGGCCACGGCTCGCAGACCACCATCGGCCGAGAGCGCGCCACCAACCCCTACCTCCAGCAGGCGGGCGGTGCGCCGGGCGCGCCGGCCTTCCCGCGACGAGGAATGTGACGGAAGAGAAGTTGAGCACCTTCACCGCCCCCAAGGGCACCTACGACCTGCTGCCGCCCACTTCGGCGGTCTTCCTGGCGGTCCGCGAGGCGATCTCAGCCCCCGCGCGCCGAGCCGGCTACGGCTACATCGAGACCCCGGTCTTCGAGGACGTGAAGCTCTTCTCCCGCGGTGTCGGCGAGTCCACCGACATCGTCACCAAGGAGATGTACAACCTGACCACCCGGGGCGGCGACGAGCTCGCGCTGCGCCCCGAGGGCACCGCCTCGGTCCTGCGCGCCGCGCTCCAGGCCAACCTGCACAAGCAGGGCAACCTGCCGGTCAAGCTCTGGTACTCCGGCAACTACTACCGCTACGAGCGGATGCAGAAGGGCCGCTACCGGCAGTTCTCGCAGGTCGGCGCGGAGGCCATCGGCGCCGAGGACCCGGCGCTGGACGCCGAGCTGATCATCCTGGCCGACGACGCCTTCCGCGCGCTCGGCCTGTCGGACTACTCGCTGCTGCTCAACAGCCTCGGCGACAAGCAGTGCCGCCCGGTCTACCGCGCCGCGCTGGTCGAGTTCCTGGCCGGCCTCGACCTGGACGAGGAGACCCGCCGCCGCGCCGGGATCAACCCGCTGCGGGTGCTGGACGACAAGCGCGAGTCGGTGCAGGCCCAGCTGGTGGACGCGCCCAGGCTGCGCGACTACCTGTGCGAGGACTGCAAGGCGTACGACGAGAAGGTCCGCGAGCTGCTGACCCTCGCGGGCGTCGAGTTCACCGACGACCCGAAGCTGGTCCGCGGGCTGGACTACTACACCCGCACCACGTTCGAGTTCGTGCACAACGGCCTCGGGGCGCAGTCCGCGATCGGCGGCGGCGGCCGCTACGACGGCCTGTCCGAGATGATCGGCGGCCCGGCGCTGCCCTCGGTCGGCTGGGCGCTCGGCGTGGACCGCACCTACCTCGCGCTGGAAGCCGAGGGCGTCGTCCTGGACC
Organism: Kitasatospora sp. NPDC015121; assembly: GCF_055562955.1. Lineage (NCBI taxonomy): Bacteria > Bacillati > Actinomycetota > Actinomycetes > Kitasatosporales > Streptomycetaceae > Kitasatospora > Kitasatospora sp. NPDC015121. Next base: position 269,761 of record NZ_JBVHEH010000004.1, on the reverse strand, counting down.
TGCCCTCCAGCACCGCGGTGTACGCGGTCGCGCTCAGCGAGGAGGCCAAGACCGTCCTGTTCGCCAAGACCGTCGAGCTGCGCCGGCTCGGTGTGGCCACCGACCTCGCGTTCGGCGTCAAGGGCATCAAGAACGCCATGAAGTCGGCGGACCGGTCCGGCGCCAGGTTCGCCGTGATCGCCGGCGACCGGGACCTCGCCGAGGGCGTCGTCCAGCTCAAGGACATGGAGTCCGGCGAGCAGACCCCCGTCGCCCTTGAGGCGCTCGTCACCACCCTGAAGGAGAAGCAGCTGTGATCCGCACGCACGACGCGGGCACGCTCCGCGCGGAGCACGCCGGCACCACCGTCACCCTGGCCGGCTGGGTGGCCCGCCGCCGCGACCACGGCGGTGTGGCCTTCATCGACCTGCGCGACGCCTCGGGCACCGTGCAGGTCGTGGTCCGCGACCTGGAGTCGGTGCACGGGCTGCGCTCCGAGTACTGCGTCAAGGTGGTCGGCGAGGTCCGGGTCCGCCCGGAGGGCAACGAGAACCCGGAGATCCCGACCGGCGCCGTCGAGGTCGTCGTCGAGTCGATCGAGGTGCTGTCCGAGGCCGCGCCGCTGCCGTTCCAGGTCGCCGAGTACGAGCCCGGCTCGGTCAACGAGGAGGTGCGGCTGCGCTACCGCTACCTCGACCTGCGCCGCGAGGGCCCGGCCCGCGCGCTGCGGCTGCGCTCGAAGGTCAACCACATCATCCGCACGGTGATGGAGGAGAACGACTTCCTCGACATCGAGACCCCGTACCTGACCCGCTCCACCCCCGAGGGCGCCCGCGACTTCCTGGTCCCGGTCCGCCTCCAGCCGGGGCACTGGTACGCCCTGCCGCAGTCGCCGCAGCTGTTCAAGCAGCTGCTGATGGTGGCCGGCATGGAGCGCTACTACCAGATCGCCCGCTGCTTCCGCGACGAGGACTTCCGCGCCGACCGGCAGCCGGAGTTCACCCAGCTGGACATCGAGGCGTCCTTCGTCGACCAGGAGGACGTCCTGGCGCTCGGCGAGAAGATCGTCGGCCGGATCTGGAAGGAGACGCACGGCTACGAGATCCCGAACCCGCTGCCGCGCCTCTCCTACGCCGACGCGATGTCCCGCTACGGCTCCGACAAGCCGGACGTCCGCTTCGGCCAGGAGCTGACCGACCTCACCGAGTACTTCCGGGGCACCGAGTTCCGGGTCTTCCAGGCCCCCTACGTCGGCGCGGTCGTGATGCCCGGCGGCGCCTCGCAGCCCCGCAAGCAGCTCGACGCCTGGCAGGACTGGGCGAAGGCCCGCGGCGCCCGCGGCCTCGCGTACGTCCTGGTGGACGCCGAGACCGGCGAGCTGCGCGGCCCGGTCGCCAAGAACCTGTCCGAGGAGCACCTGGCCGGCCTGGCCGCCGCGGCCGGTGCCAAGCCCGGCGACGCGGTGTTCTTCGCCGCGGGCAAGAAGACCGCCTCGCAGGAGCTGCTGGGCGCCGCCCGCCTGGAGATCGGCCGCCGCTGCAACCTGATCGACGAGTCCCAGTGGGCCTTCCTCTGGGTCGTGGACTTCCCGATGTTCGAGCCGATCGAGGACGACAAGGGCGAGTTCCAGGGCTGGCACGCCGTGCACCACCCCTTCACCGCGCCGACCGCCGAGTCGCTCGCCACCTTCGACACCGACCCGGGCAGCGCGCTCTCCAACGCGTACGACCTGGTGCTCAACGGTTCGGAGCTGGGCGGTGGTTCGATCCGCATCCACCAGCGCGACGTGCAGAAGCGGGCGTTCGACGCGATCGGCCTGTCCGAGGAGGAGGCCGCCTCGCAGTTCGGCTTCCTGCTGGACGCCTTCAACTACGGCCCGCCGCCGCACGGCGGCATCGCGCTCGGCCTGGACCGCGTGGTCACCCTGCTGGGCGGCTACGACACCATCCGGGACGTCATCGCCTTCCCGAAGACCTCCACCGGCGGCGACCCGCTGACCGGCGCCCCCACCCCCATCACCCCGGCCCAGCGCCGGGAGGCCGGCGTGGACGCCCAGCCCAAGGCCAAGGAGAGCGCCAAGTCCGAGGCGGAGACCGGCGCCTGACCCACCGTCAGGTGACCGTCCGATCCTGACGGCGCATCACAAAGATCACGATTCGTCCCGGCCCCGGCCGGTGCGCGGCCACCAGGAGTAGGCTGCCACCGCCCGGGGCCGGAACGCTGCACCACCCGGTGGGCTGCACGACGGGGTGCAGAGCGCAAGAAGGGTCAAGGATGACCGTACGAACCAGAGTCGAACTCCCCTCCGACACCGCCGAGACGCGGCGGGTGCACATGGCGGCCTTCCCAGGCCCCGAAGAGGCGGACCTGGTGGACGCGCTGCGCCGCGACGCCGCCTGGCTGCCCGGACTCTCCCTGGTCGCGGTGGACGAGCGCGAGGTCGTCATCGGCCACGCGCTGCTCACCCGGCTGCGGATCGGCAACGGCAAGGGCCTCGCGCTCGCGCCCGTCGCGGTCGCCCCCGAGTGGCAGCGCAAGGGCGTCGGCACCGCCGTGGTGCGGGCCGCGCTGGCCGCCGCCGCGGAGGCCGGCGAGCGCGTCGTGGTGGTGCTCGGCGACCCGGGCTACTACGGCCGGTTCGGCTTCACCCCGGCCGCCGGGCACCGGATCACCGGCCCGTTCGACGTCCCCGAGAAGTACTTCCAGGCCCTGCCGCTGCCCGGCGCCGACGGCGTCCCGCACGGCGTGTGCCGCTACCCGGCGCCGTTCGCCGAGGTCTGAGCGGCCGGCGCAGCGGGGGACCGGCCGCCACCGGTCGCCCGGAACTGCACCTCCAGGTGCAGCCGGCAGGACTCGGCGAACGCCGCCATGGCCGGCGTGGCCGGCCGCCCCGGCAGCCGGAACAGCCCCACCAGGCTCGGGCTCAGCCCGCGCACCGGCAGGCAGCGCACGTCCGGACGGCCCGCCCAGCGGCCCACCGAGCGCGGCGCGAAGCCCACCCCCTGCCCGCAGGCCACCGCGGCCATCCACTCCTCGGAGTTGTGCGCCACCGCGCCGACCCGCACCGGCCGCCCGCCGCGCTCCGGCCCGCCCAGCCAGTAGTCCCGCCACGCCCCGGCCTGCTCCGGGACGGCCACGAACGGCTCGTCCCACAGCTCCGCCGCGTCCACCTCGGCCCGGTCGGCCAGCCGGTGGTCGGCCGCCAGCACCACCCAGCGCTCCTCGGTGCCCAGCAGCGCGTACGCGTACCGCTCGGCGATCGCCGCCGGGGCGTGCCACAGCGCCAGGTCCAGCTCGCCGGAGGCCAGGCCGGAGGACTCGTCGAACCAGTTGTTCTGCCGCATCCGCACCCGCCAGCCCGGCATCCGGCGGGAGAAGTCCTCGACCGCGGCCCGGCCCAGCAGGTTGATCGTCGAGCCCTCGAAGCCGACCCGCAGCTCCCCGCCCGCCTCGGCCGCCGCCCGCCGGGTCGACCGCAGCGCCTCCTCCCAGCGGGCCAGCAGCGGCGCCGCGTGCGCCAGCAGCTCGGCGCCGGCCGCCGTCGGCGTCATCCCGGCCCGGGAGCGGAGGAACAGCTCGACCCCCAGCTCCCGTTCCAGGGCCCGCACCTGCTTGGTCAGCGTCGGCTGGCTCACGCCCAGCCGGGCCGCCGCCGAGGTCAGCTGGCCCTCCTCGCCGACCACCGCGAGACAGCGCAACATCCGGGTGTCCACATCCATGCCACCAGGTTATGGACCAATGCATTGGACCGGGAGCACCGGGGTGTCGCACAGTTGTCCGGCCTTCCCCGGCGCGACCGGCACCGGCGGCACGGGGGTCCGTCGGTGCCCGTCCGGGGAAGGCCGCCCGACCTGCGCGGACGCCCGCCGCGGCTTAGCCTGGGGGATCGTCGTCGGCGCGCTGAGCGGAGGCACACAGTGGCGGCAGCCAAGGGTGGCAAGGGTGAGAAGGCGGGCGGGAAGGGCGCGGGAGCCAAGCGGGCGCCGCGGATGCCCAAGAAGGCCTACGAGGACGAACTGCTCCGGCTCCAGCGCGAACTGGTCAAGCTCCAGGAGTGGGTGCGCACCGAGGGCGTCCGGATGGTGATCGTCTTCGAGGGCCGGGACGCGGCCGGCAAGGGCGGCGCGATCAAGCGGGTCACCGAGTACCTCAACCCCCGGATCGCCCGGATCGCCGCCCTCCCCGCCCCCACCGAGCGGCAGCGCGGCCAGTGGTACTTCCAGCGCTACGTCGAGCAGCTCCCGGCGGCCGGCGAGATGGTCCTGTTCGACCGGTCCTGGTACAACCGGGCCGGCGTCGAGCGGGTGATGGGCTTCTGCACCGACGAGGAGTACTGGCAGTTCCTGCACCAGTGCCCCACCTTCGAGCGGATGCTGATCGAGGCCGGCATCCTGCTGCGCAAGTACTGGTTCTCGGTCAGCGACGTCGAGCAGGAGCGCCGCTTCCGCGACCGGCTCGACGACCCGATGCGGCAGTGGAAGCTCTCCCCGATGGACGTCGAGTCCCTCACCCGTTGGGAGGACTACTCGCGGGCCAAGGACGAGATGTTCGTCTACACCGACGTCCCCGAGTCGCCCTGGAACGTGGTCGAGAGCGACGACAAGCGCCGCGCCCGGATCAACATGATCGCCCACCTGCTCTCCAGCGTCCCGTACCACGAGGTGGTCAAGCCCGCCGTCACCCTGCCGCCCCGCCCCGCGTCGCGCGGCTACCAGCGGCCCCCGCGCGACCTCCAGAAGTACGTCTTCGACCACGCCGCGGCGGTGCTGGCGCAGCGCGGGCAGTAGTGCGGGCAGTAGGGTCGAGCAATGGCGAAGTACTTCGACGTGCACCCCGAGACGCCCCAGCCCCGCACCATCGCCACCGTGGTGGCGAGCGTCCGGGACGGCGCCCTCATCGCGTACCCCACCGACTCCTGCTTCGCGCTCGGCTGCCGGCTGGACAACCGGGACGGGCTGGACCGGATCCGCACCATCCGGAAGCTCGACGAGCGCCACCACTTCACCCTGATGTGCGAGGACTTCGCCCAGCTGGGCAGGTTCGCCCAGCTCGACAACAACGTCTTCCGCGCGGTGAAGGCCGCCACCCCCGGCAGCTACACCTTCATCCTCCCCGCCACCAAGGAGGTGCCGCGCCGGCTGCTCCACCCCAAGAAGAAGACCGTCGGCGTCCGCATCCCCGACCACCCGGTCACCCGGGCGCTGCTCGCCGAGCTCGGCGAACCGCTGGTCTCCAGCACCCTGCTGCTGCCCGGCGAGGACGAGCCGATGACCCAGGGCTGGGAGATCAAGGAGCGCCTCGACCACGTCCTCGACGCCGTCGTCGACTCGGGCGACTGCGGGACGGTGCCCACCACGGTCGTCGACTTCTCGGACGGCACTGCGGAGATCGTCCGGTACGGGGCGGGGGACCCGGAGCGGTTCGAGTAGCGGCGGGGCGCGGGCGAGGGGCTGTCGGCGGCGTCGCATAGGCTCGGAGCGTGGACGAGCCCGACCTTTTCACGCACGCCGCCGAGGAACGCCAGAGCACCGAGCCGGGGCGCGCCCCGCTCGCGGTGCGGATGCGGCCGCGGACGCTGGACGAGGTGGCCGGGCAGCGGCAGCTGTTGAAGGACGGGTCGCCGCTGCGCCGGCTGGTCGCCGGGGCGAAGGGCCCGGCGGCGACCAGTTCGGTGATCCTGTGGGGGCCGCCCGGGACGGGCAAGACCACGCTGGCGCACGTGATCAGCCGGGCGGTGGAGGGCCGGTTCGTCGAGCTCTCGGCGATCACGCACGGCGTCAAGGAGGTCCGCGCGGTGATCGACGGCGCCCGGCGCGCCGTCGGGATGACCGGCCGGGAGACCGTGCTGTTCCTGGACGAGATCCACCGCTTCTCCAAGGCCCAGCAGGACTCGCTGCTGCCCGCCGTGGAGAACCGCTGGGTCACGCTGATCGCCGCGACCACCGAGAACCCGTACTTCTCGATCATCTCCCCGCTGCTGTCGCGCTCCCTGCTGCTGACCCTGGAGTCGCTCACCGACGAGGACGTCCGGATCCTGCTGCGCCGAGCCGCCGCCGACGAGCGGGGCCTGGGCGGCAGCGTGGAGCTGGGCCCGGAGGCCGAGGACCACCTGGTGCGGCTCGCCGGGGGCGACGCCCGGCGGGCGCTGACCACGCTGGAGGCGGCGGCCGGGGCGGCGCTGGAGCAGGGCGAGAAGGTCCTGACGCTGGCGGTGACCGAGACCGCGGTGAACCAGGCCGCGGTGCGCTACGACCGGGACGGCGACCAGCACTACGACGTGGCGAGCGCGCTGATCAAGTCGATCCGCGGCAGCGACGTGGACGCCACGCTGCACTACCTGGCCCGGATGATCGAGGCCGGCGAGGACCCCCGGTTCATCGCCCGCCGCCTGATGATCTCCGCCAGCGAGGACGTCGGCCTGGCCGACCCGACCGCGCTGCCCACCGCCGTCGCCGCCGCCCAGGCGGTCGCGCTGATCGGCTTCCCGGAGGCGCGGATCATCCTCTCCCAGGCGGCGATCGCGCTGGCCCTGGCGCCCAAGTCGAACGCCGCCTACCTGGCCATCGACGCCGCCCTGGCGGACGTCCGGCAGGGCCTGGCCGGCGCGGTGCCCGCGCACCTGCGGGACGCGCACTACGGCGGGGCGAAGCGGCTCGGGCACGGCAAGGGTTACCAGTACCCGCACGACCTGCCGGAGGGCATCGCCGCCCAGCAGTACGCGCCGGACGAGGTGCACGGCAAGGAGTACTACCGGCCGACCAGGCGGGGCGGCGAGGCCCGGTACGCGGACATCGCGGAGTGGACCAGGGCCCGGCTCAAGGGCGAGTAGGGATTCCCGTATAGTGGTGGGGTGTGTCCCGGGCCCGGGGTTCCGCGAGGAACGACCGGCCGCACCAGCGGGGCACCGAACGGGGGCCTCCCGACAGGGAGTTCCCCCAGGAGCGGCGCGCACCGGTCTTCGGTGTCGCGGGCGGCCCACCACCCTCGTCGGTCGGTGGGCTCCTCGTGTGCAAGCACGTAGTGCCCGGTCGCGGAGAGCGGCTGACCGTCCGGCAACGGGCGGTTTTTCTCCGGACCGCGAGAAGCGTCCTCCGTCAACACCTGGTGACAGCCGTAACTGAACAGGAAAAGGAAACATGGCGAACCAGAAGCGCCCCAAGGTCAAGATCGCCCGTGCTCTCGGCGTTCCGCTGACCCCGAAGTCCGTCAAGTACTTCGAGGCCCGCCCGTACCCGCCCGGCCAGCACGGCCGCGGCCGCAAGCAGAACTCTGACTACAAGGTCCGTCTGACCGAGAAGCAGCGTCTGCGCGCGCAGTACGACCTCAGCGAGAAGCAGATGGCGCGTGCCTTCGAGGCCGCCAAGAAGGTCGAGGGCAAGACGGGCGAGGCGCTCGTCGGCCTGCTCGAGGTCCGCCTCGACTCCCTGGTCCTGCGTTCGGGCATCGCCCGCACCATCTACCAGGCCCGCCAGATGGTCGTGCACGGTCACATCGAGGTCAACGGCTCGAAGGTCAACAAGCCGTCGTTCCAGCTGAAGCCGGGCTACGTCGTCACGGTCAAGGAGAAGTCCAAGGAGAAGGTCCCCTTCCAGGTGGCTCGCGAGGGCGGCAACGCCGGCGAGGGCCAGACCCCGAAGTACCTCGAGGTCAACCTGAAGGCCCTGGCCTTCCGCCTGGACCGCGCGCCGCAGCGCCGCGAGGTTCCGGTCGTCTGCGACGAGCAGCTCGTCGTCGAGTACTACTCGCGCTGACCCGCGAGCGGAACGCCCTCCCGGTCCTCGGACCGGGAGGGCGTTTCCCGTTCCCGGCCGGCGGGGGCGCCGTCGAGGGCGCGGCGGACCGCGGCGTCCAGGTCGAGCCGGGAGCCGAGCCGGAAGGCCGCCGCCTGCTCCTCCTCGGTCAGGCCGGACCGGGCCCGCCGCTCGCACTCCAGGTGCGGGCCGTTGAAGGAGCGGGAGCCGAAGAACGGCGTGCCGACCGCCCGCCAGAGCCGGTGCGCGGCGCCCTGCAGCACCCGGGCCTCGCGCGGGTCGGCGTCCGGACCCTCGGTGGCCAGCAGGGCCAGCAGGTCCATCGCCAGCACGATGCCCAGCAGGTCGCGGAACAGGTGGTTGAGCCGCATCGACTCGCGGGCGAGGGCCCGGGCCACCCGCAGGTCGCCGGCCTGCCGCCGGGCGAAGGCCATCGCGTACAGGCAGTACCCGTACGCCCACTGCTCGCCGTGCTCCTCGCAGGTCTCCCGGACCCGTTCCGTCCAGGCCCGGCCGCTCTCCTCGTCGCCCTGGAAGAGGTGGGCGAGCGCGAGTTCGAACATGGCCATCAGGACGTTGGAGTTGAGCTCGCCGAGCGCGTCGTAGTGCCACAGCGCCTCCTCGAACAGCTCGGCGGCGCGGGCCGGTTCGTCGCCGATCAGGGCGGCGCAGCCCTGGCGGTGGACGGCGTAGGCCAGGGCCCGGTCGTCGCCGGTCGCCAGCGCCTGGCGGCGGCACTCCTCCAGGGCGGGGCGGGCCCGGTCCAGGTCGCCCTGCAGGGTGGCCAGGTAGCCGGTGACCCAGAGCGCCTTGGCCCGGGCGTCGGTGGGGTCGGGGGCGAGCGCGAGGGCGCGGTCGAGCCAGTGCCGGCCCTCGCCGAGGTGGCCGGTGCCGACCCAGAAGTACCAGAGGGTGCCGGCCAGCACGAGGGCCGGCTGCTCCTCGCCGGGCTCGGCGAGCGAGAACTCCAGCGCGGCGCGCAGGTTGGGGTGGGCGAGCCGGGTGCGGGCGGCGGTCTCGACCTGGCGGGGGCCGAACCACTCGACCTCGCCCCAGGCGGCCAGGCCGAGGTACCAGTCGCGGTGGCGCCGCCGCAGCCGCCGCTCGTCGCCGCCGGCCCGCAGCCAGCCGGCGCCGTACTCGCGCAGGGTGTCGAGCATCCGGAAGCGGACGGTGCCGTCGCCGTCGAGCCGGTCCAGGACGGACTTGTCGACCAGCGAGTCGACGAGTTCCAGCACGTCGTCGGCGTCCAGGCCGTCCCCGGCGCAGACGTACTCGGCGGCGTCCAGGTCGAAGCCGCCGGCGAAGACGGAGAGCCGGGCCCAGAGGGAACGTTCCTGCATGGTGCAGAGCTCGTGGCTCCAGCCGATCGCGGTGCGCAGCGTCTGGTGCCGGGCCGGGGCCGTCCGGTCACCGCCGGTGAGCAGCCGGAAGCGGTCCTCCAGCCGGGCGGCCACCTGCTCGACGGAGAGCGCGCGCAGCCGGCCGGCGGCCAGCTCGACGGCCAGCGGGATGCCGTCCAGCCGGCGGCAGAGCAGCGCCACGCCGTCCCGGACCCGGCCCTCCAGGCGGAAGCCGGGCAGTACCGCCGCGGCCCGGTCGGCGAACAGCAGCACCGCCTCCGCCTCGCCCCGGCCGTCGGCCGGCACGCAGGCCAGCGGGGCGAGCGGCAGCAGGTGCTCGCCCGCGGCGCGCAGCGACTGCCGGGAGGTGGCGAGCACCCGCAGGCCGGGGGCGGCGCGCAGCAGCGCGTCCACCAGCCCGGCGCAGGCGTCGACCAGGTGCTCGCAGCCGTCCAGCACCAACAGGGCCTCGCGGTCGGCCAGTTGCTCGACCAGCACGTCCAGCGGCGGACGGGCGGTGTGGTCGGTCAGCCGGAGCGCCTCCAGCACGGCGTGGCCGAGCAGCAGCGGGTCCCGGACGGGGGCGACCTCGGCCAGGTGCGCGCCGTCCGGGAAGCCGTCGGCCAGCCGGGCGGCGGCCCGCAGCGCCAGCCGCGACTTGCCGACCCCGCCCGGGCCGGTCACCGTGACCAGCCGGGACCGGGCCACCAGCCCGGCCAGCGCGTCGAGTTCGGCGGCCCGGCCGACGAAGCTGCTGACCTCGGCGGGCAGGCCGCCCGGGCCCCCGGGCGCTGCCGACGTGCTGCCCATGGACGCCCCCGTCGCTAGGAAACCCGCAACCTGCCGGCCCGCGTTCCGCGAGCCAAACCCCCAACGAGGTGACCTGACGGTAGGTTACGCGCGGTGTCCGCACCCCCGGACTCACCCCCGGCCGGGCCTCCGGCCGGGCGTCCGGCCGGGCCGGGGCGGGCCCACCGGCGGATATACCGGTCGGGGAACGAGCCGCCGGCGCGATAGGGTTCGACTGAACATCATCGACTTGAACGACCACTGCCGAGGGAGCGCGCGAAGGTGTCCGTGGGAGAGCTGGCCGGACTGTTGGTCGCCGTCTTCTGGGCGGTCCTGGTCACCCTGCTCGCCGTGGTGCTGGTGCGGTTGTCCAAGGTGCTGCGGGAGGCGACCGGCCTGGTCGCCGCCGTCACCGAGCAGGCCGTGCCGCTGCTGCGGGACGCGCACACCGCCGTCCGCAGCGCGCACGAGCAGCTGGAGCGGGTCGACGAGATCACCGCCAACGTGCAGGACGCGGCGGCCGACGCCAAGGCGCTGTCGTCCACCGTGGCGGCGACGCTGGGCGGGCCGCTGGTGAAGGTGGCGGCGTTCAGCCACGGCGTGCGCAGGGCCGTCGCCCGGCAGCAGGCCGGGCCGGTCGGGGTGCCCCAGCAGGCCGGTGAGCGCGAGGAGTTGGCCCGGATGATCCGGGCCGAGGTGCGGGCCGCGACGGCGCCGCGCGGCGGGCTGCTGGCCCGGGTCCGCCGGGCCGTGAGGGGCTGACGGCGATGGTGCGCAGGATCTTCTGGATGGCCGTGGGCGCGGGCGCCGCGGTCTGGGCCATGGGCAAGGCCAACGAGGCGGTGCACCGCCTCACCCCGGACTCGCTGTCCGGCACCGCCGCCCGCGGCGCCCTGCAGCTCGGCGACGCGGCCAAGCGCTTCGCCCGGGACGTCCGGACCGGCATGGAGGAGCGCGAGCGCGAGCTGCGCGCCGACCTCGGCCTGGACGGCACCTCGGTGGTCGAGCCGCCGCGCCGCCGCGCCCTGGGCGTCCCGGCGGCCGCCGACGACGGGGGCCGAGCTATCTCGGCGGCCCCGGGCTCCCCGGCCGCCGCCCTGCCCCCGTCCCCGCGCACCGAGCGCCGCACCACCCCCCAGACCATCGTTGCCAAGCCCCGACAGCGCGAGCTGCCGGGCCGCACGACCGATCGGAAGGACCCCCACTGATGGAGTCGGCAGAGATCCGCCGCCGCTGGCTGCGCTTCTTCGAGGAGCGCGGCCACACCGTCGTACCGTCGGCCTCGCTGGTCGCCGACGACCCCACCCTGCTGCTGGTCAACGCCGGCATGGTGCCCTTCAAGCCGTACTTCCTGGGCGAGATCAAGCCGCGGTTCTCGCGCGCCACCAGCGTGCAGAAGTGCGTCCGCACCCTGGACATCGAGGAGGTCGGGAAGACCACCCGGCACGGCTCCTTCTTCCAGATGTGCGGCAACTTCTCGTTCGGCGACTACTTCAAGGAAGGCGCCATCAAGTTCGCCTGGGAGCTGCTGACCAGCTCGGTGGCGGACGGCGGCTACGGCCTGGAGCCGGAGAAGCTCTGGATCACCGTCTACCGGGACGACGACGAGGCCGAGCAGATCTGGCGCGACGTGATCGGCGTCCCGTCCGAGCGGATCCAGCGCCTGGGCATGAAGGACAACTTCTGGTCGATGGGCGTCCCCGGCCCGTGCGGCCCGTGCTCGGAGATCAACTACGACCGCGGCCCCGCGTACGGCGAGGAGGGCGGCCCGGCGGTCAACGGCGAGCGCTACCTGGAGATCTGGAACCTGGTCTTCATGCAGTACGAGCGCGGCCACGGCGACGGCAAGGACGGGTTCGAGATCCTCGGCGACCTGCCGAGCAAGAACATCGACACCGGCCTCGGCCTGGAGCGCCTGGCCGCCGTCCTGCAGGGCGTCGACAACCTCTTCGAGATCGACACCTCGCGGATGATCCTCGACCGCGCCGCCGAGCTCACCGGCCACACCTACGGCGCCGAGCACAAGTCGGACGTCTCGCTGCGCGTGGTCACCGACCACTTCCGCACCGCGCTGATGCTGGTCGGCGACGGCGTCACCCCCGGCAACGAGGGCCGCGGCTACGTGCTGCGCCGCATCCTGCGCCGGGCGATCCGCAACATGCGGCTGCTGGGCGCCACCGAGCCGGTCGCCAAGGACCTGATCGACGTCTCGATCAAGGCGATGGCCCCGCAGTACCCGGAGCTGGAGGCCGACCGCAAGCGGATCGAGACGGTCGTCGTCGCCGAGGAGAACGCCTTCCTGCAGACCCTGCGCTCCGGCACCAGCCTGCTGGACGCCGCGGTCACCGAGACCAAGCAGTCCGGCGGCGCGGTGCTCTCCGGCGAGCAGGCGTTCAAGCTGCACGACACCTACGGCTTCCCGATCGACCTGACCCTGGAGATGGCCGAGGAGCAGGGCCTCCAGGTCGACGAGGCCGGCTTCCGCCGCCTGATGCAGGAGCAGCGCGACCGCGCCAAGGCCGACGCCAGGGCGAAGAAGATGGGCCACGCCGACGTCGCCGCGTACCGCGAGGTCGCCGACCGGGCCGGCGCGTCCGTCTTCACCGGCTACGCCCACACCGAGGGCGAGGCCACCGTGGTCGGCCTGCTGGTGGACGGCGTGCCGTCGCCGGCCGCCACCGAGGGCGACGAGGTCGAGCTGATCCTCGACCGCACCCCGTTCTACGCCGAGGGCGGCGGCCAGCTCGCCGACCACGGCCGGATCCGCCTCGACTCCGGCGCGGTCGTCGAGGTCCGGGACGTCCAGCAGCCGGTGCCCGGAGTGATCGTGCACTCCGGCGGGGTGCTGTTCGGCGAGGTGGTGCTCGGCGCGGCCGCGTACGCCACCATCGACACCGACCGCCGCCGGGCCGTCTCGCGCGCCCACTCGGCCACCCACCTGACCCACCAGGCGCTGCGCGACGCGCTCGGCCCGACCGCCGCGCAGGCGGGTTCGGAGAACGCGCCGGGCCGCTTCCGCTTCGACTTCGGCTCGCCGGCCGCGGTGCCGGGCTCGGTGCTGACCGACGTCGAGCAGAAGATCAACGAGGTGCTGGTCCGCGAACTCGACGTCACCGCCGAGGTGATGACGATGGACGAGGCCCGCAAGCAGGGCGCCATCGCGATGTTCGGCGAGAAGTACGGCGACGCGGTGCGGGTCGTCACCATCGGCGACTTCTCCAAGGAGCTGTGCGGCGGCACGCACGTCGGCAACACCGCCCAGCTGGGCCTGGTGAAGCTGCTCGGCGAGTCCTCGATCGGCTCCGGCGTGCGCCGGGTCGAGGCGCTGGTCGGCGTCGACGCGTACAAGTTCCTGGCCCGCGAGCACACCGTGGTCTCCCAGCTCACCGAGCTGGTCAAGGGCCGCCCGGAGGAGCTGCCGGAGAAGATCTCCGGGATGCTCGCCAAGCTCAAGGACGCCGAGAAGGAGATCGAGAAGTTCCGCGCGGAGAAGGTCCTCGCGGCCGCGGCCGGCCTGGCCGCGGGTGCCGAGGACGTCCGGGGCGTGGCCCTGGTCGCCGCCCGGGTCGGTGACGGCACCGGCGCGGACGAGCTGCGCAAGCTGGTGCTGGACGTCCGCGCCCGGCTCGGCAACCGCCCGGCCGTGGTCGCCGCGTTCACCGTCGCGAACGACCGCCCGCTGACCGTCATCGCCACCAGCGAGGACGCCCGCGCCCGCGGCATCAAGGCCGGCGAGCTGGTCCGCGCCGCGGCCAAGACCCTCGGCGGCGGCGGCGGCGGCAAGGACGACGTCGCGCAGGGCGGCGGCACCAACCCGGCCGCGGTCGGCGAGGCGATCGCCGCCGTCCGGGCGCTGGTCGCGGAGCGTGCGTCCTGATGGAGCCCGAGCAGCCCGAGGAGAAGGTCTTCCGGCGCGGCCGGCGGGTCGCCGTCGACATGGGCGACGCCCGGATCGGGGTCGCGGTCTGCGACCCCGACGGGCTGATCGCCACGCCGGTGGAGACCGTCCCCGCCGGGGGCCGCTCGCAGGCCAGGCTGAGGGCGATCGTCGAGGAGTACGACGCGATCGAGGTGGTGGTCGGCCTGCCGCGCTCGCTGAACGGCAAGGAGGGCCCGGCCGCCGCCAAGGTCCGCGAGTACGCGGGCCGGCTGGCCGGCCTGCTGCACCCCGTCGGCGTGCGGCTGGTGGACGAGCGGATGACGACCGTCACCGCCGCCGCCGGGCTGCGGGCCTCCGGGCGGTCGACCAAGAAGGGCCGCTCGGTGATCGACCAGGCCGCCGCCGTGGTGATCCTGCAGTCGGCCCTTGAGACCGAACGGGTGAGCGGTCGGGCGCCCGGTGAGAGTGTCGAGCCGGTCGGCTGATCGGCGCGGGCTAGCTTCCCGGTAGAGGGTCCGTGCGGACGCGCGTCCGCACGGACCCTCTCTCCTTGCCCGCCGCCGGAAGGGCCCCCGTGACCGACCCGTACACCGCCCCCGGACTCACCCCCGGCCACCTCGGCGCCCCCGTCGTCGAGCCCGAGGCCGCCCCGCCCGGCCTCCCGTACGGCGTCGAACCGCCCGACCCCGAGCAGCTGCGCACCCGCGCCGCGTGCTGCCTGAGCGTCACCGGACTGCTCGGCGTGCTGCTGGCGGCCGGGCTCGCGCTGGTCGTGCTCTGGCCCGAGGGCAAGAAGCCCGCCCCCGACTACACCGGCGGCGGCACCGGGCAGGTGCAGGTCTCGGTCGCGCAGGGCGCCAGCCTCACCCAGATCGGCAAGACGCTGACCGCCAAGCACGTGGTCGCCTCCACCCAGGCGTTCACCGAGGCCGCCGCCAAGAGCCCGGCGGGCAACCGGATCCACCCCGGCACGTACACCCTCAAGGAGCGGATGTCGGCGGCCTCCGCGCTCAACGTGCTGCTCGACCCGTCCAACGCCAACGCCCTGACCATCCCCGAGGGCTGGCGCTCCACCCAGGTCCTCAGCGCGATCGACACCCGGCTCGGCCTGCCGGCCGGCACCGCCAAGACCGCCGCCGAGCAGCACCTCGCCGACCTCGGCCTCCCGGCCGAAGCGGCCGGCCACCTGGAGGGCTACCTCTACCCCGCGACCTACCCCGTCACCGGTGACAGCACCCCGCTGACCCTCCTGCGGGACATGGTCAAGGAGGCCGGCGGCGCCCTGGACGACCCCTCGGTCGCCGAGGCCGCCGCGGCCAACGGCGTCTCCCCGTACGGCCTGCTGGCCGTCGCCAGCCTCGCCCAGGCCGAGGCCGACAACCCCGAGGACATGGCCAGGGTCGCCCGGGTCGTCTACAACCGCCTCGCCAAGAAGATGCCGCTGCAGCTCGACTCCACCATCAACTACGCCCTCGGCCGCTCCACCCTCACCACCACCCACGCCGACACCAGGCTCGACTCGCCGTTCAACACCTACGCCCACCCCGGCCTGCCGCCCACCCCCATCGGCAACCCCGGCCGCGACGCGCTGCGCGCCGCCGTCCACCCCGCCGACGGTGACTGGCTGTACTTCGTCACCGTCCAGCCCGGCGACACCCGCTTCACCGACAGCGAGGAGCAGCAGCGCCGGAACGTCGACGAGTTCAACTCCTACCGGGCCCAGCACGCCACCACCGCCCCCGACGGCTCCGCGACCCCCTCCCCCTGAGTCCAGGTCGTCCCGGTCCTTGGCTACGCTGCGGTACGGTAGCGTCTCCCACCACGTGCTGCGCGGATAGCACGCCGGTTCGACGGGCACCCTGGACACACCCGGTGAGGGGATCGATGACTGATCAGAGCGGGCGCTACGGCTCCCAGGGCGACCAGCCGTGGTACCCGGGCGAGCAGCCCCAGCCGCAGGGCCCGTACGGCCGGCAGCAGGACTACGGCCAGCAGCAGCCCGGGATGCAGCAGCAGGGGTACCCGCAGCAGCAGGGCGGCTCGTACGGGGGGCAGCAGCAGTTCGTCCAGCAGCCCGGGATGCAGCAGCAGGGGTACCCGCAGCAGCAGGGCGGCTCGTTCGGCGGGCAGCAGCAGTTCGTCCAGCAGCCCGGGATGCAGCAGCAGGGGTACCCGCAGCAGCAGGACGGGTCGTACGGCGGCCAGCAGCAGTTCGCCCAGCAGCAGGGGTACCCGCAGCAGCAGCAGCAGCAGGGCGGCTCGTTCGGCGGGCAGCAGCAGTTCGTCCAGCAGCAGCCCGGGACGCAGCAGCAGGGGTACCCGCAGCAGGGCTTCCCGGCCGGGCAGGCGCCGCAGCAGGTGCCGCCGCAGCAGGTCCAGCAGCCGCAGCAGGCCCAGCAGCCGCGGGCCGCGGTGCGGCCGGAGCCGGTCAGCGGGCCCGGGCCGGACGGGATCGACTGGGAGGCGGAGGCCGCCGCGCTGGAGAACCCGGGCGGCGGGCGACGGGCCGACGAGCGGGTCGACGAGGCCGAGGAGTGGGCCGAGGAGGAGTACCCGGAGGAGGACGAGGACGACTCGTTCCTCCGCGAGCCGGACGACTCCCGGGAGGCCGAGCGCAAGCGCAAGGAGAAGGGCAAGAAGTCGGGCCGCCGCAACGGCGGCGCCTGCCTGGTGGTCGCGCTGGTGCTGCTCGGCGGCATGGGCGGCGCGGGCTGGTGGGGCTACGGCTTCTACCAGGACCACTTCGGGCCGCCGCCGGACTTCAAGGGCGACGGCAGCGGCTCGGTGAACATCACCGTCAAGGAGGGCGCCCTCGGCGAGTCGATCGGCAAGACGCTGGTCGACGCGGGCGTGGTCAAGAGCGTCAAGGCGTTCAGCTCCGCGTACGAGAAGGACTCCCGGGGCCGCGGCATCCAGCCCGGCGTCTACACCCTGAAGCACCAGATGTCCGCCGAGGCGGCGCTCAAGCAGCTGGTGGAGTCCAACGGCGGCAACGCGCTGATCATCCCCGAGGGCCTGAAGGCCGTCGACGTCTACACCAAGATCGACGGCAAGCTCAAGCTCCCGCCGGGCACCACCGCGAAGGTCGCCAAGGACCAGGCCGGCGGCCTCGGCCTGCCCGGCTACGCCAACAACAACCCCGAGGGCTTCCTCTGGCCGACCCGCTACTCGGTCGCCGAGGGCATGAAGCCCGAGGAGCTGCTGAAGCAGATGGTGGCCAACGCCGTGCAGCGCTACGGCGACCTGAAGCTGGACGAGGCGGCGCAGAAGCTCGGCCTGAAGAACGCGTACGAGGTGGTGACCGAGGCCAGCATCCTGCAGGCCGAGGGCAACAACTCGGAGGACTTCGGCAAGATGGCCCGCGCCATCTCCAACCGGCTCACCACCAACGCCACCCAGCACCGGCTGGGCCTGGACACCACCCTGCAGTACGCGCTGGGCCGCACCAAGCTCACCGACCAGGAGATCAACGACGGCTCCAACAAGTACAACTCGTACGTCAACCCGGGCCTGCCGCCGACCCCGATCGGCAACCCCGGCGAGGAGGCGATCGAGGCCGTGCTGAACCCGACGCCCGGTGACTGGGTGTTCTGGCTGGCCACCTCGCCGCAGGAGACCAAGTTCGCGGCGACCGGTGCGGAGCACGCCAAGAACACCCAGGAGTGGTGCACCGGCCGCGGCCTGAAGTTCGACGCCAAGCACGTCACCTGCGCCTCCTCCTGACCGGGGCGCGGACGGGCGGCGTCCGTTGGACGATACGGCTTTGCGGGCGGTGCGGGTGGGGCGGGTAGCGTGATCCGGATGGAGACACCGGAGAGCACCCCGCCCCTGACCGTTCCGTTTCCCGGATCCGAGCCGGCCCTGCTGGAGGCCGCCGGCGTCGACGTGGTGCGGGGCGGGCAGTACCTGCTGCGGGACGTCTCGCTGACCGTCCGGGCCGGCGAGCACTGGGCCGTGCTCGGGGCCAACGGCGCCGGGAAGAGCACCCTGCTGTCGCTGCTCGGCGCGGTCGAGCACCCCACCGCCGGCACCGTGAAGGTGCTCGGGCGGCAGCTCGGCCGGGTCGACGTCCGGGAGCTGCGCGCGCACCTCGGGCACGTCAACCCGCGGCACCCGCTGCGCTCCCCGCTGACCGTGCGGCAGGTCGTGCTGACCGGCGCCACGCAGACCATCGAGCCCGACCTGTGGAACAAGCCGACGGCCGAACAGCTCGACCACGCCGAGGAGTTGATCCGCACCCTGGGCATCGGGCACCGCGCCGAGCACGCCTGGACCACGCTCTCCCAGGGCGAGCGCGGCCGGGTCCTGATCGCCCGCGCGCTGATGCCCGAACCCCGGCTGCTGCTGCTCGACGAGCCCGCCACCGGGCTCGACCTGACCGCCCGCGAACAGCTCCTGGAGAGCCTGGACGAACTGCGCGCCCGCTACCCCGAGGTGGCGTCCGTGCTGGTCACCCACCACCTGGAGGAGCTGCCCGAGACCACCACCCACGCCCTGCTGCTGCGCGACGGCCTGACCACCGCGGCCGGGCCCGCCGCCGAGGTGCTCACCACCGAGCTGGTCTCCGAGTGCTTCCGGCACCCGATCCGGATCACCCGCAGCGAGGGCCGCTGGTCCGCCCGCACCCGCCGGGGCGCCGCGTGACCACCACCCCGGCCTGGACGCTGCGCCCCGCCACCGCCGCCGACCTGGAACCGCTGGTCGAGCTGCGGGCCGCCGCGATGCGCCCCGACCTGGAACGCCTCGGCCGCTACCACCCGCACCGGGTCCGGCAGCGGCTGCGCGACGCGTACCGGCCCGAGTACACCTCGGTGGTCGAGCTGGCCGGCGCGCCCGGACCGGTCGGCTGCCTGGCGCTCGCCCCCGACGAGCGCCCCGGCACCCTGCTGCTGGAGCACTTCTACCTCGACCCGGCGCTGCACGGCCGCGGCCTCGGCACCGCCGTGCTGCGCGCGGCGCTGGAGCGGGCCGACGCCGAGGGCCTGGCCGTCCGGCTGAACGTGCTGAACGGCAGCCCCGCCCGGCGGCTGTACGAGCGGCACGGCTTCGCGCCGGAGTCCGAGGACCCGGTCGACGTGTACCTGCACCGCCCCGCCCGTCCCCTCTCCGGAAAGGCCGTTTCGTGACCACCCCGCACCGGGCCGCCGTGCTCGGCTCGCCGATCGCCCACTCGCTCTCCCCGGCCCTGCACACGGCCGGCTACGCCGCGCTCGGGCTGACCGGCTGGCAGTACGGCCGGTACGAGGTCGACGAGGCGGCGCTGGCCGGGTTCCTCGCCGGGCTCGACCCCGCCGAGTGGGCCGGGCTGTCGCTGACCATGCCGCTCAAGCGGGCGATCCGCCCGCTGCTGGACACCGTCAGCGACACCGCCCGCGCGGTGGACGCCGTCAACACCGTGGTCCTCGACCGCGACGGGCGGCGGCACGGCGACAACACCGACGTGCCCGGCCTGGTCAACGCGCTGCGCGAGCGCGGCGTCGACCGGGTCGAGTCGGCGGCCGTGCTGGGCGCCGGGGCCACCGCCTCCTCCGCGCTGGCCGCGCTCGCCGAGGTCTGCGACGGCGAGGTCACCGCGTACGTGCGCGGTGCCGGGCGGGCCGCCGAGATGCGGGCGCTGGGCGAGCGCCTCGGCGTGCCGGTGCGCACCGCCGACTGGGCGGCGGGCGCGGACGCGCTGGCCGGGCCGCTGACCGTCTCCACCACGCCGGTCGGCGCGACGGACGGCTTCGCGCCGGGGCTGACGGCCGCGCCGGGCGTGCTGTTCGACGTGCTGTACCACCCGTGGCCGACCGCGCTGGCCGCCGCCTGCCTGGAGCGCGGCGGCACCGTGCTGGGCGGACTCGACCTGCTGGTGCACCAGGCGGTGCTCCAGTTCGAGCACTTCACCGGGGTGCCGCGCGGGCCGCTGGCCGCGATGCGGGCCGCCGGGGAGGCCGCGCTCGCCGGCTGAACCGCCCCGCCGGCCGGCGCCGCGTCCACCAGCCGGCGGCGGCTGTCCGGCACACGGACCGTGGCCCCGTTGACCTGCGGGACGTGAAAAGATCGGAGTCACCCCGCCGCTTCCCAGCGGCCGGGCAGGACGAGGCCGGGTCGGCCGCGGGTGCGCGGCGGGCCGCTGACGAAGGAGCTTTCGGTGGGTAGCTTGCGCTGGCTCACGGCGGGGGAGTCGCACGGCCCCGCTCTGGTCGCGACGCTGGAGGGCCTGCCGGCCGGGGTGCCCGTCACCACCGCCATGGTGGCCGACGCGCTGGCCCGCCGCCGGCTCGGTTACGGCCGCGGCGCGCGGATGAAGTTCGAGCAGGACGAGGTCACCTTCCTCGGCGGCGTCCGGCACGGCGAGACCATGGGCTCCCCGGTGGCGATCATGGTCGGGAACACCGAGTGGCCGAAGTGGGAGCAGGTCATGTCGGCCGACCCGGTCGACCCCGAGGTGCTGGCCGGCCTGGCCCGCAACGAGGCGCTGACCCGGCCGCGCCCGGGCCACGCCGACCTGGCGGGCATGCAGAAGTACTCGCTGGACGAGGCCCGTCCGATCCTGGAGCGCGCCAGCGCCCGGGAGACCGCCGCCCGGGTCGCGCTCGGCGCGGTCGCCCGCTCCTACCTCAAGGAGACCTGCGGCATCGAGATCGTCAGCCACGTGGTCGAGCTGGCCGCCGCCAAGGCCCCGGCCGGCGTGCTGCCGCTGCCCGCCGACGAGGCCCGCCTGGACGAGGACCCGGTGCGCTGCCTGGACGCCGACGCGTCCGAGGCGATGGTCGCCGAGATCGACCAGGCCCACAAGGACGGCGACACCCTCGGCGGCGTCGTCGAGGTGCTGGCGTACGGCGTGCCGGTCGGCCTCGGCTCGCACGTGCACTGGGACCGCCGCCTGGACGCCCGGCTCGCGGCCGCGCTGATGGGCATCCAGGCGATCAAGGGCGTCGAGGTCGGCGACGGCTTCGAGCTGGCCCGCGTCCCCGGCTCGCAGGCGCACGACGAGATCGTCCCGACGCCCGAGGGCGTCAAGCGCACCTCCGGCCGCTCCGGCGGCACCGAGGGCGGCCTGTCCACCGGCGAGCTGCTGCGGGTCCGGGCCGCGATGAAGCCGATCGCGACCGTCCCGCGCGCCCTGCGGACCCTGGACGTGCGCACCGGCGAGCCCGCCAAGGCGCACCACCAGCGCTCCGACGTGTGCGCCGTCCCGGCGGCCGGCATCGTCGCCGAGGCGATGGTCGCGCTCGTCCTGGCGGACGCGGTGGCGGAGAAGTTCGGCGGCGACAACGTCTCCGAGACCCGCCGCAACGTGCGCTCGTACCTCGAGAACCTGATCGTCCGATGAGCACGCCGGCCACCCCGGCGGTGGTGCTGGTCGGCCCGCCCGGCAGTGGCAAGTCCACCGTCGGGCGGGTCCTCGCCGAGCGCCTCGGCCTGCCGTTCCGCGACACCGACGCCGACGTCGAGCAGGCCGCCGGCAAGCCCATCCCGGAGATCTTCGTCGACGAGGGCGAGCCGCACTTCCGGCAGCTGGAGCGGGACGCCGTCCGGGCCGCCGCCACCGGCCACCCCGGCGTGCTGGCGCTCGGCGGCGGCGCCGTGCTGGCCGAGGAGACCCGGGCGCTGCTCGCCCCGCTGCCCGTGGTGTTCCTGGAGGTCGCGCTCGGCGACGCGGTCAAGCGGGTCGGCCTGGACGCCCCCCGCCCGCTGCTCGCGGTCAACCCGCGGGCCCGCTGGCGCGAGCTGATGGAGGCCCGCCGCCCGCTCTACCTGGAGGTCGCCACCGCCGTGGTCGCCACCGAGGGCCGCACCCCCGAGCAGGTCGCCGACGCCGTACTCGAAGCACTGGAGTGGAAGAACCCCCATGTCTGACACCGACATCGTCAGGATCCAGGTCGCCGGCAGCGACGGCCACGCCCCGTACGAGGTGCTGATCGGCCACCAGCTGCTCGGCGAACTCGCCCCGCTGATCGGCCCGAAGGCCAAGCGGGTCGCGATCATCCACCCGGAGGCGCTGGAGGCCACCGGCGAGGCGGTCCGCGAGGACCTCGCCGCGCAGGGCTACGAGGCGATCGCCCTCCAGGTGCCGAACGCCGAGGACGCCAAGAGCGCCGAGGTCGCCGCGTACTGCTGGTCGGTGCTCGGCCAGACCGGATTCACCCGCAGCGACGTGGTCGTCGGTCTCGGCGGCGGCTCCACCACCGACCTGGCGGGCTTCGTCGCGGCCACCTGGCTGCGCGGGGTGCGCTGGATCTCGGTGCCCACCACGCTGCTCGGCATGGTCGACGCGGCCGTCGGCGGCAAGACCGGCATCAACATCGCCGAGGGCAAGAACATGGTCGGCGCCTTCCACCCGCCCGCGGGCGTGCTGGCCGACCTGGGCACCCTGGAGACGCTCGGCAAGCACGACTACGTCTCCGGCCTCGCCGAGGTGATCAAGGCCGGCTTCATCGCCGACCCGGTCATCCTCGACCTGATCGAGGCCGACCCCGAGGCCGCCACCGGCCCGGCCGGCCCGCACACCCTGGAGCTGATCCGGCGCGCCATCCAGGTCAAGGCCGACGTGGTCTCCGGCGACCTCAAGGAGTCCGGCCGCCGCGAGATCCTCAACTACGGCCACACCCTGGGCCACGCCATCGAGCGCAACGAGCGCTACAAGTGGCGGCACGGCGCGGCGATCTCCATCGGCATGGTGTTCGCCGCCGAACTCGGCCGCCTCGCCGGGCGGCTGGACGACGCCACGGCCGACCGGCACCGCACCGTGCTGGCCTCCGTCGGGCTGCCGCTGACCTACCGGGCGGACGCCTGGCCGAAGCTGCTCGACGCCATGAAGATCGACAAGAAGTCGCGCGGCGACCTGCTGCGCTTCGTCGTCCTGGACGGCCTGGCCAAGACCTCCATCCTGGAGGGCCCCGACCCGTCCGTGCTGGTCGCCGCCTACGGGGAGGTCTCCGGATGAGCACCCGCGTCCTCGTCCTGAACGGCCCCAACCTGGGCCGGCTGGGCTCCCGCGAGCCCGACGTGTACGGCTCCACCTCGTACGCCGGACTGGTCGAGCGGTGTAGGGAGCTCGGCGCCGAGCTGGGTCTGGAGGTCGAGGTGCGGGAGACCAACTCCGAGGCGGAGATGGTCGGTTGGCTGCACGAAGCGGCGGACGCCAAGACCCCCGTGGTGATCAACCCCGGCGCGTTCACGCACTACTCGTACGCGATGCGGGACGCTGCCGCGCAGCGCACCGCGCCGCTGGTCGAGGTGCACATCTCCAACCCGTACACCCGCGAGACCTTCCGCCACACCTCGGTCATCGCCGCCGTCGCCTCCGGCACCATCGCCGGCTTCGGCCTCGGCTCGTACGAACTCGCGCTGCGCGCCCTCGCCGAGCAGCTGACCACCCGCTGAGCGGCCCTCCGGCCCGGTGGCGGACTTGTGCCCGCCACCGGGCCGACGTGTACATTCGGCGCAGGGAGGTGACGGTGAGCCAGTACGCGCAGAGCCAGCACGCGGGGGGCCAGGTGCCGCCCCGACCGGTGGTGTCCCCGCAGCCGACGGGTCCTCAACCGCCGTACCACGGCGGCACCCAGGCGATCCCGACGCTGGGACCGACGGCCCCGGCCCCGGCCCCCGGCTCGGACCGGCCGACCGTCCCGCTCAAGGCCGTCGCCCCGGTCGTCCCCGGCGGAACCGGTCACTTCCTGCTCCCCACCGGAGGCACCGTCCAACTCCCGGCCCCGCCGCCGCAACCCGCGTTCCCGGCCCCGCTGCCCACCGGTCCGCTCGCCGTCCTGCTGATCGGCCCGGCCGGCGCCGGCAAGACCACCGTCGCCCGGTACTGGGCCGAACGCCGCCCCACCCCCACCGCGCACATCAGCCTCGACGACGTCCGCGAATGGGTCCAGGCCGGCTTCGCCAACCCGCAGTCCGGCTGGAACACCGCCTCCGAGGCCCAGTACCGGCTGGCCCGCCGCACCTGCGGCTTCGCCTGCCGCAACTACCTCGCCAACGGCATCTCCTGCATCATCGACGACGCCGTCTTCCCCGACCGACCCGCGATCGGCCTCGGCGGCTGGAAGCGCCACATCGGTCCCGGCATGATCCCCGTCGTCCTGCTCCCCGGCCTCGACCGCGTCCTCACCCGCAACGCCGAACGCTCCGGCAACCGCCGCCTCTCCGACGACGAGGTCGCCCGCATCCACGGCCGGATGGCGGGCTGGCGCACCTCGGGCCTCCCGATCATCGACAACTCGAACCTGAGCGTGCCGGAGACGGCGGCGGCGCTGGACCACGCGATCATGAGCAGGCTGCAGGCGCGCTGAGGTTCCGCTGCGCGGCGGGGGACGGGGGAGGGGACGGCGGCGCTGGACCGCGCGATCATGCGCGGGGTGCGGGCGCGGTGAGGTTCCGCTGCGCGGCGGGGGACGGGGGAGGGGACGGCGGCGCTGGACCGCGCGATCATGCGCGGGGTGCGGGCGCGGTGAGGTTCCGCTGCGCG
>NZ_JBVHEH010000004.1:193473-245460 GCF_055562955.1 Kitasatospora sp. NPDC015121 | reverse complement strand
GCGGCGGGGGGATGGAGGAAGGGACGGCGGCGGCGCTGGACCACGCGATCATGAGTAGGCTGCGGGCGCGGTGAGGTTCCGCTGCGCGGCGGGGGGCGGGGGAGGGGACGGCGGCGCTGGACCGCGCGATCATGCGCGGGGTGCGGGCGCGGTGAGGTTCCGCTGCGCGGCGGTGGCGCCGGGGTGGCGGGGGGCGGGGGTCAGGACTCGGTGAAGTAGTGGGCCTGGTCGAGGTCGTCGAGCAGGCCCGGGTGGTCGGGGTGCCAGCGGAGGAGGGTGCGGGTGGCCTCGGCGGAGGCGGGCACGTCGAGGGGGACGACGCGGGCGAGGAAGCCGAAGTGGGCGTCGGCGCGGGCGGGGTCGACGGGGGCGGTGGGGAGGCCCAGGCGGGTGCCGATGCGTTCGGCGAGGGTGCGGAAGGGGATGCCCTCGTCGCCGACGGCGTGCAGGCGGGTGCCGGCGGGGGCGTGTTCGAGGGCGAGGCGGTAGAGGCGGGCGGCGTCGCGGGTGTGGACGGCGGGCCAGCGGTTGGTGCCGTCGCCGAGGTGGCCGGAGACGCCGGTCGCGCGGGCGGTGCGGATCAGGAGCGGGACGAAGCCGTGCCGGTCCAGCGGCCCGTGGACGACCGGGGGGAGGCGGACGACGGAGCTGCGGACGCCGTCGGCGGCGGCGTCGACGAGGGCCCGTTCGGCTTCGGTGCGCGGGGCGCCCGGGGCGACCCGGGACTCGAGGGCGGGCTCGCCGTTGGCACCGCCGCCGGCGGCGATGCCACCGGTGCCGACCAGGGGCTTGCCGGTGCCCGCGAGCGCCTCCACCAGCGCCCGGACGGCGCGCAGGTCGTCGGCCATCGCGCCGGCGTAGTCGCCGCCGAGCATCGCCTCGTGCTTGAACGCCAGGTGCACCACGCCGTCGGCGGCCGCCGCGGCGGCGCGCAGGCCGTCCAGGTCGTCGAGGTCGCCGCGCCGGACGTCCGCGCCGAGGGCGGTGAGCGCGGCGGCGGAGGCGTCGGAGCGGGCCAGGCCGGTGACCCGGTGGCCGGCCGCGAGCAGGTCGGGGACGAGGGCGGAGCCGAGGTGGCCGGTGGCTCCGGTGACGAAGACGTGCATGGGAACGGACCTCCGAGTGATGGGACTCTGTCTCATCACCATAGCCCGTGCCGCTCCGCGATGCGACCAAGTCCCGTCACGTAGAATGCGGACCATGGCCAGATGGGACCCGAACGCGCGCGAACGGCTGGAGCGCGCCGCGCTCGAACTCTTCGTCCGGCAGGGCTACGACCGCACCACCGTCGCCGAGATCGCCGAACGGGCCGGCCTGGCCAAGAGCACGTTCTTCCGGCACTTCGCGGACAAGCGCGAGGTGCTCTCCGGCGGCGACGCCCTGGCCCGGCTGCTCGCCGGCGCGGTGGCCGCCGCCCCGCCCGGGGCCTCCCCGCTGGAGGCCGCCGGGGCCGCCCTGGCCGCCGCCGGGGAGCACGCCTTCACGGCCGAGCGCCACCAGGCCGTCCGCGAACGGCAAGGGGTGGTCGCCGCCAACCCCGAACTCACCGAGCGCGAACTGCTCAAGCGCGAGGCGCTGGCCGCCGCCCTGGCCGACGCGCTGCGCGGGCGCGGCACCCCCGACCCCGCCGCCGTCCTGACCGCCGAGCTGACCCTGCTGGCCCTGCGCACCGCTCTCGCCCGCTGGACCGACCGCCCCGGCCTGGACTTCACGGCCCTCGCCCGCGAGGCGCTCACCACCCTGCGCGACACCGCCGCCACCCTCTGAGGGCCCGCACCCGCCCGTCGCCGCCCGTGCCGCCCGCCGCGACCCCGGGGCGCCCGCGCCGTCCGGACGCCCGAGGCGGGGCCGGGCCGTGTCAGGGCGGCCTGGGAGAATGGACTCCTCGCCGACCACCACGACCGAGGAGCTGACGCCGGTGCCCGAGGGGCATGTGATCCACCGCCTGGCCAGGGAGAACCACGAGCTGTTCGGAGGGCGCCCGGTGCGGGTGTCGAGTCCGCAGGGGCGGTTCGCCGAGGGGGCCGCGCTGATCGACGGGCGGGTGCTGGACGACGCGGAGGCGCACGGGAAGCACCTGTTCCTCGGCTTCGGCGCGCACTGGCTGCACGTGCACCTGGGGCTGTACGGCACGTACGCCTTCGGGGCCGGCGAGCCGCCGGCGCCGGTGGGCCAGGTCCGGCTGCGGATGGTCAACGACGCCGGCTACGCCGACCTGCGCGGCCCGACCGCCTGCGAGCTGCTGACCCCCGCCGAGAAGGCCGCCGTGCACGGCCGGCTGGGGCCGGACCCGCTGCGGCCCGGCGAGGCGGGGGACGCGGCCTGGCGGCGGGTCTCCCGCAGCGGCAGCACGGTCGCCGCCCTGCTGATGGACCAGAAGGTGCTGGCGGGCGTGGGCAACGTCTACCGCGCCGAGGTGCTGTTCCGGCTCGGGATCAACCCGCACCGCCCCGGCCGCGAGCTCTCCCGCCCGGAGTGGGACGCGATCTGGGCCGACCTGGTCGCCCTGATGCACGACGGCGTGGCGGCCGGCCGGATCGACACCGTCCGCCCCGAGCACACCCCGGAGGCGATGGGCCGCCCGCCGCGGGTGGACGACCACGGCGGCGAGGTGTACGTCTACCGGCGGCACGACCAGCCCTGCCTGGTGTGCGGAACGCCGGTCCGCACCGAGGAGCTGGCCGCCCGGAACCTGTTCTGGTGCCCCCGCTGCCAGCGGGTCTGACGCTCCGTCACCGCGTCAAGCCTTGACGCAAGGTTGACCCGGTCTTGGGCGAGGGCCCCGGAGCGGCGCTCCTATTGTCGGGTCCATGCCCGTGCAACCGTTCCAGGGCCCGCGCCCCACCCCGGCGCTCCCGGTCCTGCCGTACCGCAAGCCCACCAGGGGACGCGACTACTGGGTGCTGGACGACGTCCTCCCGGACCCGGACGCGGTGCGGGCCAGGCACCTGGCGCGCACCGACTGGGACGAGGGCTACCCGCACCGACCGGAGTCCTGGCCCGGCCTGCGGGCGATGCCCGGCCTCGAACCGGACGAGCTGGCGCACGTCGAGGCGCTGGTGCGGGCGGCGACCGGGGCCGAGCGGATCTGGGCCCGGGAGGGGGCCGGCGGCGGCACGTTCAACCACAACTGCGTGCAGGTGGTCGGCGCGGGGGAGTGCGAGCCGCGCCCGCACACCGACGCGCGTTCGCTCTGCCGCTACGCGGCCGTGCTGTACCTCAACCCGGCGGTGCCCA
The DNA here is from genome assembly GCF_055562955.1 of Kitasatospora sp. NPDC015121. Lineage (NCBI taxonomy): Bacteria > Bacillati > Actinomycetota > Actinomycetes > Kitasatosporales > Streptomycetaceae > Kitasatospora > Kitasatospora sp. NPDC015121. The sequence goes on along the minus strand of NZ_JBVHEH010000004.1, from coordinate 242,223 downwards.
AGCGCTGCGGGACCAGCTTCTACCGGCAGAGCTTCCCCGGCGGCCGGCTCGGCGGCAACAGCGTGGTCGCCCCGCACGACAACCTGGTGGACGCCCTCGGCACCCGCTTCGTCCCGCCCGACTCGTTCACCGAGGACCTCGCCGTGCCGCACCGCTACAACCGGCTGCTGCTCTACACCGCCAACCTGATCCACACCGCGACCGAGTACCACGGCAGCACGCTCGCCGAGAAGCGGATGACCTGCGTCTTCTTCTGGATGGCCGGAGCGGCCGGGACGGCCTGACGCCGCGTCACCACACTCCTGAACAGGCGTGATCTGCGCCACCCGGGCCCGGGCGGGCACTTGCCCCCGGGCCCGGCGCGGGCCTACGGTGGGCGGGCCGTGGTGCTCGGGAAGCCGGTGCACTGTGTCCGCCACGAGAGTGGTCGGCACAGGAGTCCGGAGCGGCCCTCGCCACTGTGATCGGGGAGTCGTCGGCTCCCACCTCGTGCCACTGGCCGCCCGCGGCCGGGAAGGCCGGGCGCCGGCGCGCAACACCCCGTCAGCCAGGAGACCGGCCACGGCATCTCACGAAGTGATCCACGAGGTGCTGGAGCGTGAACGCGGATGACCGCGCATGAGTCGACCCTGCCCGGGAACGGTCCCGGATCCCCCCTGCCCGCCTTCCGGTGGCGGCGCGAGGACACCCTGCGCACCGCCGGGTTGATGGCGGTGATCCTGGCGATGCACGTGGTGGCGTTCGGGACGCTGCTGTTCCTGGTCGCGCCGCACCACTACGCCGTCGGCACCCAGGTGTTCGGCGTCGGCCTGGGCATCACCGCGTACACCCTGGGCATGCGGCACGCCTTCGACGCCGACCACATCGCGGTGATCGACAACACCACCCGCAAGCTGATGGCGGACGGCCGCCGCCCGGTCTCGGTGGGCTTCTGGTTCGCCCTCGGGCACTCCTCGATGGTGGTGATCATGGCCGCCATGGTGGCCGGCGGCGCGGCGCTGGCGGGCACCCTGATGGACGAGGACTCCACCACCCACCAGGTGCTCGGCACCATCGGCACCACCGCGTCCGGCGCCTTCCTCTACCTGATCGCGGCGCTCAACCTGGTCGCCCTGCTGGGCATCTGGCGGGTGTTCCGGGCGATGCGGGCGGGCGAGTACGACGAGGGGGAGCTGGAGAAGCACCTGGCGGCGCGCGGCCTGCTGGCCCGGCTGCTGAACCGGGCCACCCGCTCGATCAGCCGCCCCGGCCAGATGTTCCCGGTCGGGATGGTGCTCGGCCTGGGCTTCGACACCGCCACCGAGGTCACCCTGATGGTGATGGCGGGCTCCGGCGCGGCCTCCGGCCTGCCCTGGTACGCGGTGGTCTGCCTGCCGCTGCTGTTCGCCGCCGGGATGAGCCTGTTCGACACGCTGGACGGCACGTTCATGAACTTCGCCTACCAGTGGGCGTTCGCCAACCCGGTCCGCAAGGTGTACTACAACCTGACCATCACCGGGCTGTCGATCGCGGTGGCCTTCGTGATCGGCACCATCGAGCTGGTCGCCGTGCTGCACGACAAGTTCGGCCTGGTCGACCCGGTCACCGGCTGGATCGCCGGACTCAGCCTGGACAACGTCGGCTTCGTGATCGTCGGCCTGTTCGTGGTGGTCTGGGCCGCCGCGATCGGCTACTGGCGGATCGCCAAGCGCTCCCGGGCGTTCGCGCAGGCCTCCTGACGGCGGGTCAACCGGTGGCCAGGATCAGCGTCCCGGCCACCGCGAGGCCCGCGCCCAGTACCTGCACCCGCAGCAGCCGCTCCTTCAGCAGGCCGCGCGCCATCAGCGCGGTGACCACCGGGTAGAGCGAGGCCAGCACGGCCGCGACCGCCACCGAGCCCAGGTAGGAGGCGGCCGCGTACAGGCCGTTCGCGGCCACGTCGGCGACCCCGACGGCGGTCAGCGCGGGCAGTTCGCGCAGGCCCGCCCGCAGCTCCAGCGGCTGCCGGCGGGCCCGCGCGGCCAGCATCCCGGCGCCGACCGCGGTGTTGGTCAGCCGCTGCACGCACAGCGTCAGCAGCAGCGCGCCGCCCGCGCCCGCGTGCGCGACCAGCGCCAGCACCGCGCCGAAGGCGAACGCCGCGCCGAGGGTGAGCACCAGCACCCGCCGGCTCACGGACGCCCCGCCGCGCTGCGGGCCGCCCGCCAGGGCGACCCCGGTGACGGCCACCGCGATGCCCAGCGCCTGGACGGCGCCCGGCCGTTCGCCGAGGAACAGGCCGACCCCGACCGGCACCAGCACGCCGACGGTGGCCAGCGGCGACACCACGCCCATCGGCCCCAGAGCCAGCGCCCGGTAGAACGCCAGCAGCGCGAACGGGCCGATCACGCCCGCCGCCACCGCGTACCAGAGGGCCGGCCCGGCGCCGGCCCAGCCGCCGGTCGCGGTCACCGCCAGCGCGAGCACGCCGGCGGCCGCCGACTGCGAGAGCACCACCACCGTCGGCGCGGGCAGCCGCCGGGTGATCGCCCCGCCGCCGTAGTCGGCGACGCCCCACAGCAGGCTGGCGAGCAGGGCGAGGGCGGCGCTCATGAGGCGACGGGGGAGGCGGACGGCATGGTGGACTCCGCAGTACAGTCGGTGGACCTGGCGATGCCGCCGCAGCATAGTTCAACCCAGTGCACTGACCCAACCAGAATATTGGACTGCCCCGTGCCGGACGCCGATCTCGTCACCCAGGCCCTCGCCCGCAACCTCAAGCGCCTGCGCCTGGAGCGCGGCCACACCCTGGACGCCCTGGCCGCCCGCTCCGGGGTCAGCCGGGGCATGATCGTCCAGATCGAGCAGGCCCGCACCAACCCCAGCGTCGGCACCGTGGTCCGGCTCGCCGACGCGCTCGGCGTCTCGATCGCCCGGCTGCTCGACTACGACGCCTCCTCCGCCGTCCGGATCGTCCCGGTGGAGGACGCCGTCCGGCTGTGGACCGGACCCGAGGGCGGCAGCGGCACCCTGCTCGGCGGCACCGAGGCCCCCGGGCCGCTGGAGCTGTGGTCCTGGCGCCTGCACCCCGGCGAAGCGCACACCTCCGACCCGCACCCGCCCGGCACCGTCGAGATCGCCCGGGTCGACGAGGGCGTCCTCACCCTCGTCCTGGACGGCCGCGACCACCGCGTCCCGGCCGGCTCCACCGCCTCCTACGAGGCGGGCACCGCCCACGGCTACCGCAACGACGGCGACCTGCCGTGCCTGGTCACCATGGTCGTCTCCGTCCCCCCGCCCGGGGCGTAGCCGGCCCGGACGGGGAGACGGAGTCCCGGTACGGCGAAGGGGCCCCGGGCGAACCCGGGGCCCCTTCGCCGCGCTCCGTCAGCCGCCGTAGCGGCGCCGGTACAGCTCGACCCGGCCCTCGGTGTCCATCAGGCGGGCCTTGCCGGTGTAGAACGGGTGGCTCGCCGAGGACGTCTCGACGTCGACCACCGGGTACGTCCGCCCGTCCGCCCACGCGACCGTGCGGTCGCTCGCGGCGGTGGAGCGGGTCAGGAACGACAGACCCCCGGTCTTGTCCCGGAAGACCACCGGGCGGTACTCGGGGTGGATTCCCTGCTGCATGACTGCTCCTCCTCGCTGGAGTCCTCGCTGGATGCTTGCGTGCCGGACCGGACGGGTGCCGCCCCCGGGCTCAGCGGGCCTCGCGGAACTCCACGTGGCGGCCCGCCACCGGGTCGAACTTCCGCAGGGCCATCCGGTCGGGGTCGTTGCGGCGGTTCTTCCGGGTCACGTACGTGAAGCCGGTGCCCGCCGTGGACCGGAGCGTGACCACCGGTCGCAGTTCGCTGCGTGCCATCGTCTCGTCCTCCCTCTCCCGGCAACGATTGCCGTTTTCACCACGTCACAACACGAGGCCCCCCGCCCGCATTCCCGACCCCGTCGGCCGGTCCCGACAGGCGCCCCGGCGAGCCCGTTCGTACGCTCGGACCATGTCCGACGCGCACGCCGCCCGACGCGAACGCCTCCGCGAGTACTGCAGCGCCTCCGGAGCCGACGCCGCGCTGATCACGCGCGCGGCCAACGTCCGCTACCTGACCGGCTGCCCGCCGCTGGGCGCCGCGCTGCTGCTGACCCGGGACCGGGCGGTGCTCGCGGTGCCCGAGGGCGCGGAGCCCGACGCGGGCGGCGAGCGGCCCGGCGAGCCCGAGGTCACCCGGCTGCCGGTGCCCGCCGAGGGCGACGCCGCGTTCGCCGCCGCCGAGGCCGCCGCCCGGCTGCGGGTGCGCGACCTCGCGGTCGAGGAGCACGACCTGACCGTGGCCCGGCACCGCGCCGTCGCCCGCCTGGCCGGGACGACCCGGCTGCTCGACCTGGACCGGGCGGTGGAGCGGCTGCGGGTGGTCAAGGACGAGTACGAGATCGCCGACCTGCGGATCGCCGCCGAGATCGCCGACCAGGCCCTCGGCGAGCTGCTCGAGTCGATCCTGGTCGGCCGCACCGAGCGGCACCTGGCGATGGAGCTGGAGCGCCGGATGATCGACCACGGCGCCGACCGGGCCGCCTTCCCGGTCTCGGTCGGCACCGGCAGCCACTCCGGCCTGGAGCACCACCAGCCCACCGACCGCCGGGTCGAGGAGGGCGACTTCCTCACCGTCGCGCTCGGTGCCCGCTACCGCGGCTACGGCATCTCCACCGCCCGCACCTTCGTGATCGGCGCGGCCCCCGCCGCCTGGCAGGTCGAGCTGCACCGGCTGGTCTTCCGCGCCCAGCGGGCGGGCCGGGAGGCCCTCGGGCCGGGCGTCGAGCAGCACGTCCCGGACGATGCGGCCCGCTCGATCCTCCAGGCGGCGGGCCACCCCGAGCGGTCCGTCCACGCGCTGGGGCACGGCATCGGCCTGGAGATCCGGGAGGCTCCGCGCCTGGGGCCCGCCGACATGGGTAAACTGGACAACCGCGTGCCGGTCACCGTCGGTCCAGGGGTCCATCTCCCGGGCCGGGGCGGCGTCCGGATCGAGGACACGCTCGTGGTGCGGCCTCCCGAGGAGGGCGGGCCCGAGCTGCTCACCATCACCACCAAGGAGCTCCTCGCGCTGTGACCGGAAGCGGTCGCGGTGGCGCGCGGCTTGGTGTTCCTTGACAGCGGACATATCAGGAGTAAGTGCGCCCGTGGCTACCACGAACGATCTCAAGAACGGCATGGTCCTCAAGCTGGACGGCGGCAAGCTCTGGACCGTCGTCGAGTTCCAGCACGTCAAGCCCGGCAAGGGCCCGGCCTTCGTGCGCACCAAGCTGAAGGAGGTCCTGTCCGGCAAGGTCGTCGAGAAGACCTTCAACGCGGGCATCAAGGTCGAGACCGCCAACGTCGACAAGCGGACCATGCAGTACTCGTACCGCGACGGCGAGGCGTTCATCTTCATGGACATGGACACCTACGACCAGGTCCCGGTCGACGCCGCCACCGTCGGCGACGCCGCCAAGTACCTGCTGGAGGGCTTCGAGGCCCTGGTCGCGCAGAACGAGGGCGTCCCGCTGTACGTCGAGCTCCCCGCCGCGGTCGAGCTGGTCATCGCCGAGACCGAGCCGGGCGTCCAGGGCGACCGCTCCACCGGTGGCACCAAGCCCGCCACCCTGGAGACCGGCGCCGAGATCCAGGTGCCGCTGTTCGTCACCACCGGTGAGAAGGTCAAGGTCGACACTCGCGACGGCAGCTACCTCGGCCGGGTCAAGTAACCGTGGCCGCTGCTCGTAGCAAGGCCCGCACCCGGGCCTTCCAGATCCTGTTCGAGGCGGACCACCGAGGCGTGTCGCCCGAGCGGGTGCTCGCCGACTGGATCGCGCGGGCCCGCGACCCCCGCCCCGACGAGGGCATCCCGCAGGTCGCGGACTACACGATGCAGCTGGTCGAGGGGTACGCGCAGCACGCGCGCACCATCGACGACCTGATCTCCACCTACGCGGTGGGCTGGGCGCTCGACCGGATGCCGATCGCCGACCGCAACGTGCTCCGGCTCGGCGCGTACGAGCTGATCTGGGAGGACGGGACGCCCGACGCGGTGGTCCTGGACGAGGCGGTGGAGATCGCCAAGGAGTTCTCCACCGACGAGTCGCCGGCCTTCGTGAACGGCCTGCTCGCCCGGTTCATGGAGCTCAAGCCGAGCATCCGGCGCTGAGCCCGCCCGCACTCCCGGAGGCCGCCGGACCTGTTGGTCCGGCGGCCTCCGCGCGTAAGCTACCGGCAAGTAATGTCTTGCCCCCTGCGCAGAAGGGCCGCGGAGCCATGCCGGAAACCACCCCCGCCACCCCCGCCTTCGAGTTCGACCAGGCGGTCGCGCTCACCCCGCACCCCGAGGAGGCCGGGCGCTACGACGGCGAGCTCGGCGACGGCTGGCAGATCGGCGGCGGCGTCAACGGCGGCCTGCTGCTCGCCTTCGCCGCGCACGCGCTCGCCCTGGAGGCCGGCCCCGGCCACCCGCACCCGCTGACCGTCAGCGGCACCTACGTGTCGGCGTCCCGCCCCGGGCCGGCCACCGTCCGCACCGAGATCGCCCGGCGCGGCCGCAACCTGGCCACCGGCAGCGCGGTGCTCTCCCAGGGCGGCGAGGAGCGGCTGCGGGTCACCGCCGCGTTCACCGACCTGGCCGGGCTCGACGGCGAGGTCGCCACCACCGCGCTGCCGCCCGCCCTGCCGGCGCCGGAGCAGTGCGTCGGCGTCGAGCACGCCCCGCGCGAACTCCTCGCCCAGGCCGCCCTGCTGGAGCGCCTCGACCTGCGGCTCGACCCGGCCACGATCGGCTGGGCGCTCGGCCAGCCGTCCAAGGAGGGCCGGATCCAGGGCTGGTTCCGGCTGGCCGACGGCCGTCCCGCCGACCCGCTCTCCCTGCTGCTCACCGCCGACGCCCTCCCCCCGGTCACCTTCGACCTCGGCCGCCCGGGCTGGGCCCCCACCATCGAACTCACCGTCCACCTCCGCGCGCTGCCCGCCGCCGGCTGGCTCCGGGTCTCGCACGCCACCCGCAACCTGGCCGGCGGGTACTTCGAGGAGGACTGCGAGGTCTGGGACGAGAACGGCCGACTGGTCGCCCAGTCCCGCCAGTTGGCGATGGTGCCGCGCTCCTGAGGTCCTGGCTCCCGGCCGGCCCCGCGCCCGGCCGGCGGCCTCGGCGACCCGGCTCCGGACCACGAGGTGCCGGAGCGGTCGAGGGGCGGCCGGCCGGTCAGCGGCGGTCGAGGCGGGGGAAGACGAACTCGTCCAGCAGCAGGCCGAGGGCGACCGCGGCCGGGACGGCGACCAGCGCGCCGACGATGCCCAGCAGCGCGCCGCCGACCAGGACGGCCACGATGGTGACGAAGGGGTGGACGTCGACGGCGAACTTCATCGTCCGCGGCATGATCAGGTAGTCCTCCAGCAGCCGGAAGCCGATGTAGAAGCCGGCCGTCGCCAGGGCGACCGGCCAGGAGACCGCGAGGGCGACCAGGCTGACGACGATGCCGCCGATGGTGGAGCCGACGATCGGCACCAGGTCCATCAGGGCCACGAACACGCCGAGGGCGGCGGCGTACGGTACGCCGACCGCGGCGCACCACACGGCCGTGGCGAGACCGGCGATCGCGGAGGTGACCAGGTTGCCGAGCATGTAGCGCCCGGTGCGGGAGAGGATCTCCTCGGTGAGCTCGCGGGCCCGGCCGCGGCTGCTGCCCTTCACGAAGCGGTAGCAGAACTCCTTGATGTCGGGCATCCCGGCCATCAGGTACAGGGTCACGGTGGCGACCACGGTGACCGAGGTGACGGTGTCGAGCAGCAGGCGGCCGGCGCCCAGCACGCCCCCCACCAGGCCGGGGCCGCCACTGCCGCCGAGGGCCTTCCCGGCCTGTTCGGCGAGGTGGAAGCGGTCCTCGATCCGGCCGAGCGTCGTGTGGCCGTCGTGCACCTGGTCCAGCCAGAGCGGGACGCGCCGGGCCAGCACGCCGGCCTCCTGGCCCACCGGCGGGACCACCAGCAGCAGGAAGCCCGCGGCCGACAGCAGGAAGACGCCGAGCACGGCGGCCACCGCCCAGCCGCGCCGCAACCGGCGCCGGCACAGCGCGGCGACGACCGGCTCCAGGCTCACCGCGAGGAAGGCGGAGAGCAGCAGCAGGGTCAGGAACTCCTCCAGGCGCAGCAGTTGGCGGAAGAGGAACCAGCCGGTGAGCGCGCCCAGTGCCAGCCGCAGGCCGGTGGAGAACCCGAGCGAACGGGCCGGGGAGGGGCGCCGGGCGCGCGCCGCCGGCAGCACGGGGCCGGCCGCGGGCGCGGTCGGTGCGGCGTCGGGGGGCACCAGGAGCCGCCGACGGATTCCGTCGGCGGCTCCGGTGGTGACGACGCGCAGTCCCGGTGGCATCTTCATGGTCGTCGGTCCGTTCCGCTCGCGGGCCTGGGGGGACACCGTCCGGTTGCCCCGTCGCACCGACTCGAAGCGCTCGGCGGGCGCTCCGCGCGCGGGCGCGGCGCGGGCCGGGGCCGGGCGCGGAGGTGGACGCGGCAGGGCCCCGGGCACGTCCCCGGTGAGGGGGTCGGTGCCCGGGGCCCGCTCGGCCGGGTGGGACTTCACCGGCCGCACCGCCTCGGCGGAGGTGTGGGATCACGCCGGGGCGGCGTCGGTGTCCGCTGCCACCGTGCGGGGCAGCGGAAGCCCGGGGGAGGGGTCGTCAGTGCCGGAAGGCGTCCTTGAGGTTCTCCTTGGCCTGCCGGAGGTCGCCCGCGGCCTGCTCGGCCCGGCCCTCCGCCTCCAGGCGCTCGTTGCCGACGGCCCGGCCGACGTGCTCCTTGACGGCGCCCTTGATCTTCTCGCCGGTGTTGCCGGCCTTGTCCTTCGCGCTCATGTCGCCTCCTGGCTACCGGTTCCGCGCTGACGGACAGTCGGGTGCCCCGTCTCCGCCGGAAGATTCCCCCGAACACCGGACGATCCCGGACGACCCCCGGACGACCCCCGGGCGGTCGCGGCGGCGGCCGGACGGAACGGCACACGTGCACGATCCGAGGGGGAATGTCCGATTTCCTCCGGGGTAGTCGACCCGTCGACCGGGCCCGACGACGGGTCCCGCCGTACCGGTAGAGCTGCACACGAGGACCTGCCTGTCGCCATGACCGAGACCCGCACACCCGCCTTCCCCACCGACCCGCCCGCCCGCGGAGCGGTCCGGTGCCCCGCCGGGGCACCGGACCGGACGCCCCCGTCCCGGCGGTCCCGGGCGGGTGGGCCGGTGACCACCCCCGCCCGGGCCCGCCGGGACGTGCTGCGACTGCTGCGCGACGCCGGCCCGGCCGCGGCCGCCGGCGTGGCGGACGCCCTCCTGGCCGTCAGCGAGCTCGTCACCAACGCGAACCTGCACGGTGGCGGCGTCACCGCCTTCACCGCCCGCACCGAGGCCGCGCCCCCGGCCGCCGACCGGGGCGAGGGGGACGACCGGCCGCCCGGTCTGCGGCTGCGCGTCGTCGTCGAGGACGCCGACAGCCGCCCGCCCCGCGCCCGCCCGCGCGCCCTGCGCGACCCCGCCCGGCCGGGCGGCCGGGGCTGGGCCCTGGTGACGATGCTCGCCGCCACCTGCGAGGTCGCCCTGCTGCCCGGCGGCGGCAAGCGGATCAGCGTCACCCTGGCCCTGTGACGGCGGGGGACGCGGTGCGGCCCGGCCCCGGCGGCGCCCGGACGGCGCGCCGCCCGGGCTCAGGCGGTTCCCAGGTAGTAGGCGCCGAGGGCCTGGTGGTAGGCGGAGCCGTCACCGTGGGCGTCCGGGTCGAACTCGGGCGAGTTCCGGACGTCCTCCATGCTGCGGTCCAGCCACACGGACCTGTCGTCGTGGTCGATCCGGTTGATGGTGCCCGCGGGGACGACCACGGTGCGGCCGAAGATCCACGGGCCGGTGTCGACCACGAGGTGCGCCCGGCCGACCTCCTCGCTGTGCTTGTCCACCTTGCCGATGCGGCCGTCCGCGGCCTCCACCCGGTACCCCGTCAGGTCGTCGCCCGCGTTGTACCCCTCCGCGCTCTCGTAGTCCCAGATCCCCCTGGCCACAGCAGCCTCCTCCGTCGTCGGTGCACGGCTTCCACGTTCCCGCGCCGGTGCGTGCGGGCCCGCCCGGCGCTCGGTCTCCCTCGTGCCGGTGGGGCTCCGGATACCCCCCTCAACTGGGGAGATTCATAGGAATATTCGGCGGGGGCGGGGGCAAGCGGCGGCCCGACACAGACTGCCTGGAGGTCTTCATGGTTCCCCTTCTTCTCGTTCTGCTGCTGGCCCTGCTGCTGTTCGGCGCGGGCTTCGCGATCAAGGCCCTGTGGTGGGTCGCGATCATCGTGCTGGTGGTGTGGCTGGTGGGCTTCGTCGCCCGGGGCACCAACACCGGCGGCGGTCGGGGCCGCTGGTACCGCTGGTAGCCGCCACCGGCAGGAACCCGCTCCGGACGGGCCCGCGCGCAGGCGCGGGCCCGTCCGGTCGTCTCCGCCTCCCGGACGGCGAAGCCGTTCCGGCGGGGTCCGTACCATGGAGGGATTACCGGTACGGGTTCCGTCGGGAGGAAGCAGCAGGTGTTCGCGGTACGGGTCACGCGTGACGCCCGAGGCGCCGTCCTGGCGCTGCGCGGGGAGCTGGACTTCGACAGCGCGGTGCAGCTGCGCGAGGCCGCCGAGCGGGAACTCGCCCGGGGGCGCGGCGCGGGCCCGGTGGTGGCCGACTGCGACGCCCTGGCGTTCTGCGACTCCTCCGGCATCGGCGTCCTGGTGGAGCTGTTCCAGCTCCTGGCCGCCCAGGAGCGCCAGCTCAGGCTGGCGGCCGTCCCGGGGGCGCTGCTGCGGCTGTTCGCGGTGACCGGACTCGACCGGATCTTCACGGTGTACGCGGACGCCGACCTGGCGCTGGCCCGGTCCGCCGACGGCGTCCACGCGTTCGACCGGGGCCGCCCGGGCCCGTCCGGAGAAGGGCGGAGCACATGACCGGGCTCCCCGGCCGACCGGCCGTCCGGTCCACCGACGCTGCGGCCCTCCGCGCCGGGGCCGCGGGCGCGGAGCAGGACCTGCGGGCCCTGTTCGGGCAGTCCACGGCGGTGTTCGCCTCGCTCGCCGGCCCGGCCCACATGCTGCAGGCGGCCAACGACGCCTTCGTCGACGCGGTCGGCGGCCCCGACCGGGTCCGGGCGGGCCTGCCGATCGGACAGCTGCTGCCCGAACTGGTCGAGCAGGGCTTCGTCACCACCCTCGACCGCGTCTACCGCACCGGCCGGGCCCACACCGGCCGTGACGCCCGGATCCTGCTGGGGCAGGGCGCGCGCAGCCGCGAGGCGTTCTTCGACTTCACCTACGAGCCGCGCCTGGACGCGTTCGGCAACACGGTGGGCGTCCTGGTCATCGGGGTGGAGACCACCCAGGCCAGGCACGCGCAGCGGCTGGCCGCCGAGCAGCAGGCGCTGCTGGAGCAGATCGCCCGGCAGGCACCGCTGGCGGACGTCCTGGACGGCATGGCCCGCGCGATCGAGGACCTCGCCCCCGAGGAGGTGCTGGTGTCGGTGCTGCTCGCGAGCCCCGACGGCCTGCACCTGCGCCACGGCGCGGCCCCGAGCCTGCCCGACTTCTACAACGAGGCCATCGACGGCATCGCCACCGGTGAGGGCGTCGGCTCCTGCGGCACCGCCGCCCACCGCCGCAGCAGCGTGATCGTCACCGACATCGCCACCGACCCGTTCTGGGACGACTTCCGGGAGCTGGCCGACCGGGCCCGCCTGGCGGCCTGCTGGTCCACCCCGATCCTGGCCGGCGACGGCTCACTGCTGGGCACCTTCGCCATGTACCACCGCACCCCCCGCGCCCCGCAGGACAGCGACCTCGCCCTGGCCCGGACCTTCGCCGACACCGCCGCCCTGGCCATCGAACGCCACCGGGCCGACCAGGCCCGCAGGGCCGCCGAGGCCCGGGAGCAGGCCGCCCGCGACGACCTCGCCTTCCTCCTGGACGCCAGCACCGCCCTGGCCGCCGGCCTGGACGCCGCGCAGACCGTGCAGCGCCTGGCCGACGCCTGCGCCCCCCGGCTGGCCCCGCTGTGCGCGGTCGACGTGGTCGAGAACGGCCGCCTGCGCCGCGTCGCCACCGCCGCCCCCACCCCGCGCGAGCGGGACCTGCTGGCCTCCCACGTCCCGGTCCACGACGCCGACGTCGTCACCCGCGTCCTCGCCACCGGCACCAGCGAGATCGCCCGCCGCACCCCCACCGGCCCCGGCCCGTGGCACGAGCTCGGCGCCACCGGCTACCTGTGCGTCCCGCTGCTGGAGCGCGGCCGCGCCTTCGGCGCCGTGACGCTCCTGTCCACCGGCGAGCACGCCTTCGACGGCCACACCGTCGCCCTCGCCGAGGAACTCGCCCGCCGCGCCGCCTCCACCGCCCACAACGCCCTCCAGTACACCTACCGTCACACCCTCGCCCGCGACCTCCAGGCCGGCCTGCTCCTGCCCGACCTGCCCGAGGTGCCCGGCACCGACGTCGCCGCCCACTACCACCCCGCCGGCGAGGGCCTCGACATCGGCGGCGACTTCTACGACCTCTTCCCCCTCGACGGCGGCCGCTGGGCCTTCCTGCTCGGCGACGTCTGCGGACGCGGCCCCCGCGCCGCCACCACCACCGCCCTCGTCCGCCACACCGCCCGGGCCGTCGCCCCCCTGCTCCCCGGCCCCGCCGAGGTCGTCGGCGCCGTCAACCGGGCGCTGACCAACCGCCCCGGCGGCCACAGCACCGGCTTCGTCACCCTCGTCTACGGCCAGCTCACCCCCACCGCGGACGGGGTCGACGTCGAACTCGTCCGGGCCGGCCACACCCCGCCCCTGCACCTGCGCGCCGACGGCACCGTCCGGACCCTCGACACCCCTGGCCTGCTGCTCGGGGTCACCGCCGACCCCGGCCTCGTCCCCCGGCACCTGCGCCTGCGGCCGCACGAGAGCCTGCTGCTCTACACCGACGGCATCACCGAGGCCCGCGACCCGCACGGCGAGCTGTTCGACGACCACCGCCTCGCCGCCGCCCTGGCCGGCGCGGCGGGCACCCCCACCGCCCAGGACGTCGTCGACGCGGTCGTCCACGCCGTGCACGCCCACACGGCCGGCCACCACACCGACGACGACCAGGCCGTCCTCGTCCTCACCGCCGGCCGGTAGCCGGCCGCGCCGGGGTGGCATGGTTCCCCGGTGTCCGGGCAGGCGGTCCCCGCAAGGAGAACGAGGCACGTCGAACGAGGAGGCACCGGATGACCGAGGGACTGTGGGGCTACGAGGGTGCCCAGGGCTACGCCGCGGGCACGGACCTGACGGGGTACCGGGTCGAGGCGACGGACGGGCACATCGGCAAGGTCGACAAGCACACCGCGGACGTCGGCGCGGGCTACATCGTGGTCGACACCGGCCCGTGGATCTTCGGCCGCGAGGTGCTGCTCCCGGCGGGCACCGTCACCCGGGTCGACGACGCGGAGAAGACGGTGTGGGTCGACCGGACCCAGGACGAGGTGAAGAACTCGCCGGAGTACGACAAGGAGCGGCACGCCGACGACCCGGCCTACCGCAACCAGGTCGGCGGCTACTACGGCGGCGGCACCGCCGTCTGACCCGCCGCACCCCGGCCGCCCGGGCCCCGCGTCCTCGGACGCGGGGCCCGGGCCGCGTCCGGCCCCGGCCCGGGGCGGAAACCGACGCGTCCGTATTAACGGTCGGTTGCAGAGTTGTGACAGGCCGTGCGTGTGGGACGGGTGCGGGTGGGGAGGACTCGGTCAGCAGTCGCTCGACCGAGAAACCCCGGGAGCCCACCGATGTCCAGGAACAGCCGCCGGCCGCGCCGTTGCAGTGCAGAGCCCTCGCGTCGGGGCGAGGAGGCCTTCGTGACCGGGATCCTGACCAGCGAGGCGGACTTCGAGCGGGTCCGCGGCTGGCGGGTGACGGACGCCCCGGACTACGCCGGCTACCTGCGGGAGACGGGCGAGCTGCTGGCCGGGGCGGTCGAGGAGTACGCGGTGGTCCGGGCCCGGATGTTCCACCCGGAGGACTTCGCGGACTACTGCCTGCTGCACGGGCTGGACCTGCGCGAGCAGGCCGCCCGGGACGGCTACCTGGTCAACCCGCCGCTGCAGACCCAGCTGGTCACCTACCGCGGCGAGGACCCGGCCGACTTCCTGCCCCGGCTGGTCCGGGCCCGGGAGGGAGGCCTCGCGCTCGGTCACGCCGACCTGCTGATGGACGGCGCGCTGCGCGGCGCCGACCGCGCGGCCGCCGACCCGCGGGCGCGGTGGACGTACCAGCAGGCGTCGGAGGTGTTCCGCCGGATGCTGGTCGGCGCGGGCTGCGGGGCGTACGAGTTCCGGGCGGTGGTGGACGCGCCGGGCGGGCCGCTGGAGGCGCGGGCCCGGGTGCTGCACTGGGAGGACGGCGCGGTCCGGATCCACGACGAGGAGCTGGAGCTGGTCACCGCGGTGCTCTGCGCCGGGCTGTACTGCGAGCTGCCGGGCGCGGCGGTGCTGCACGGGACGCAGGGCTCGGGCACGCTGTGCGGTGAGTACCGGCAGGTGGCCTGGGCCTGGCGGAGCACCGGCTACGAGTGGTCGCCGGCCGGCCTGGCGGTGGCGGGCGTCGCGGCGGAGCCCGGGTTCAGCCTCGGCACGGTGGTCTGAGCGGGGGCGGGACGAGGACGGCGGGGTGGGGCGCCGGCCGCTGCCGGTGCCCCACCCCGCCGTGACGTTTCTTCAAACGGGGAGCCGACCGCGGGTCAGCTCGCGTCCTCCTCGCGGACGGCGCGGCGCGCGTCCGGGTTCAGCACGCCCCAGCTGATCAGCTGCTCGGTGAGGATCGAGGGGGACTGGTCGTAGATGACGGCCAGCGTGCGCAGGTCGTCCTGGCGGATCGAGAGGATCTTGCCGTTGTAGTCGCCGCGCTGCGACTGGATGGTCGCGGCGTAGCGCTGCAGCGGGCCGGCCTTCTCGGACGGGACCTGGGTCAGGCGCTCCAGGTCGAGCACCAGGCGCGGCGGCGGCTCGGCGGCGCCGCCCGGGGTGCCGCCGGGCAGCAGCTCCTGGACCGGCACGCCGTAGAACTCGGCCAGCTCGGCGAGGCGCTGGACGGTGACCGCGCGGTCGCCGCGCTCGTAGGAGCCGACGACCACAGCCTTCCAGCGACCCTGGGACTTCTCCTCCACACCGTGCAGGGAGAGGTTCTGCTGAGTGCGGATCGCCCGGAGCTTGGCCCCGAGCTGCTTTGCGTAGTCGCTGGACATGGATCTCCCCGGACGAGATTGCTTCGCGTGCGCTGAAATGGGAGCGACGACGGGTCTCTGCGGAGCACCTTCGTAACTCACTGTGAGGTTACGTAGAGTGAGGGTGGCGCGTCAAGCCGAATGGGGCACTCGTGCGAACGGGCTCCGGACCGGCCGCGATCAGCACACTGCTACCATGGGCGATGCTCCGGCCGCGGCCGGACCCCGGCTGCGGCCGGGGACTTTTCCCGACATCCTTTAAGACCCGTCCAGTGAGGCGGGGAAGGAGGTCCGCTTCGGCATGACCACACCCAGTTCGAACCCGCGCGCCCCGCACCAGGTGCTGGACGCCACCGACATCGCCCGGGTCATCACCCGGATCGCCCACGAGATCGTGGAACGCGCCAAGGGCGCGGAGGACGTGGTGCTGCTCGGCATCCACACCCGCGGCGTTCACCTCGCCCGCCGGCTGCAGGCCAAGCTGTCGCAGATCACCGGCCGGGATATCCCGTTCGGGACGCTGGACATCACCATGTACCGGGACGACCTGCGGCTGAAGCCCGCCAGGGCCCTGGAGCACACCGAGATCCCCGCCGAGGGCATCGACGGCAAGCTGGTCATCCTGGTCGACGACGTGCTGTTCTCCGGCCGGACCATCCGCGCCGCGCTGGACGCGCTCAGCGACATCGGCCGCCCGCGCGCCGTCCGCCTCGCCGTGCTGGTCGACCGGGGCCACCGGGAGCTCCCGATCCGCGCCGACTACGTGGGCAAGAACCTGCCCACCTCGCTGCGCGAGGCCGTGCAGGTCCGGCTGGCCGAACAGGACGGGCTCGACGCCGTCCTGCTGGGCGACCGCGACTACGCCGCCCGCTCCTCCCAGGCCCTGGCCGCCGACCCCGAACTCCCGGAGTAGAACCGCGTGAAGCGCCACCTCGTCTCCACCGCCGACCTCGGCCGCGACGACGCCCTGCTGATCCTGGACACCGCCGAGGAGCTCTCCCAGTTCTCCGGCCGGGCCGTCAAGAAACTGCCCACCCTGCGCGGCCGCACCGTCGTCAACCTGTTCTTCGAGGACTCCACCCGCACCAAGACCTCCTTCGAGGTCGCCGAGAAGCGGCTGTCCGCGGACGTCGTCAACTTCTCCGCCAAGGGCTCCTCGGTCTCCAAGGGCGAGAGCCTCAAGGACACCGCGCTGACCCTGCAGGCGATGGGCGCCGACGCCGTCGTGATCCGCCACCACGCCTCCGGCGCGCCCGCCCGGCTGGCCGGCTCGGACTGGCTGCACGGCTCGGTGATCAACGCCGGCGACGGCACCCACGAGCACCCCACCCAGGCCCTGCTGGACGCGTTCACCCTGCGCCGCCACCTCAACCCCGGCGTCGGCCGCGACCTGGCCGGCCGCCGGATCGCCATCGTCGGCGACATCCTGCACAGCCGGGTGGCCCGCTCCAACGTGCACCTGCTGACCACGCTCGGCGCCGAGGTGGTCTTCGTCGCCCCGCCGACCCTGCTGCCGATCGGCATCGAGACCTGGCCCTGCCAGGTCTCCTACGACCTGGACAGCGTGCTGCCGAAGGTCGACGCGGTGATGATGCTGCGCGTCCAGCGCGAGCGGATGAACGCCGCGTTCTTCCCCACCGAGCGCGAGTACTCCCGCCGCTACGGCCTGGACGGCGTCCGGCTCGGCAAGCTGCCCGAGCACGCCGTCGTCATGCACCCCGGCCCGATGGTCCGCGGCATGGAGATCACCGCCGAGGTCGCCGACTCGCCGCGCTGCACCGTGGTCGAGCAGGTCGCCAACGGCGTCTCGGTCCGGATGGCCGTCCTCTACCTGCTGGTCGGCGGCGCCACCCTCGCCGACGCCCCCCGCACCACCGAAACCCAGGAGGCCGCCCAGTGACCACCTACCTGATCCGCAACGCCCAGATCCTCGGCGGCGCCCCCCAGGACATCCACATCGTCGACGGCGTCTTCGCCGCGATCGGCGCGGGCCTCGACGTCCAGGCCGACATCGACATCGACGCGGGCGGCCTGGTCGCCCTGCCCGGCCTGGTCGACCTGCACACCCACCTGCGCGAGCCCGGCCGGGAGGACGCCGAGACCGTCCTCACCGGCACCCGGGCCGCCGCGATGGGCGGCTACACCGCCGTGCACGCGATGGCCAACACCTTCCCGGTCGCCGACAGCGCCGGCGTGGTCGAGCAGGTCTGGCGGCTGGGCCGCGAGTCCGGCTACTGCGACGTGCAGCCGGTCGGCGCCGTCACCGTCGGCCTGGAGGGCAAGCAGCTCGCCGAGCTCGGCGCGATGCACGACTCCGCCGCCGGGGTGCGGGTCTTCTCCGACGACGGCAAGTGCGTGGACGACGCGGTGATCATGCGCCGCGCGCTGGAGTACGTGAAGGCCTTCGACGGCGTCGTCGCCCAGCACGCCCAGGAGCCCCGGCTGACCGCCGGCGCCCAGATGAACGAGGGCCTGGTCTCCGGCGAGCTCGGCCTGGGCGGCTGGCCCGCCGTCGCCGAGGAGTCGATCATCGCCCGGGACGTGCTGCTCGCCGCGCACGTCGGCTCCCGGGTGCACATCTGCCACCTCTCCACCGCCGGGTCGGTCGAGATCGTCCGCTGGGCCAAGGCCAAGGGCTGGGACGTCACCGCCGAGGTCACCCCGCACCACCTGCTGCTCACCGACGAGCTGGTCCGCTCCTACGACCCGGTGTACAAGGTCAACCCGCCGCTGCGCACCGCCGAGGACGTCGAGGCGCTGCGCCAGGCGCTCGCCGACGGCACCATCGACGCCGTCGCCACCGACCACGCCCCGCACCCCGCGGAGGACAAGGACTGCGAGTGGGCGGTCGCCGCGATGGGCATGGTCGGCCTGGAGACCGCGCTGTCGGTCGTCCAGCAGACCATGGTCGACACCGGCCTGCTGAACTGGGAGGGCGTCGCGGACCGGATGTCGCACCGCCCGGCCCGGATCGGCCGGCTCGCCGGCCACGGACGGCCGGTCTCGGTGGGCGAGCCTGCCAACCTGGTGCTGTTCGATCCCGCGTACCGTGGAGTCGTGAACCCCGACACCTTCGCGACCCGCTCCCGCAACAGCCCGTACAAGGGCATGGACCTGCCCGGACGGGTGCACGCCACCTTCCTGCGCGGCGAGGCCACCGTGCTCGCCGGCGAGCTGGTCGAGCGCTGATGCTGGCCACCGAGAAGGGCCAGGTCACCGACTGGCCCGGGTACATCGGTGCGACCGTCGGCCTGCTGGTCCTGGTCGCGCTGGTGTACTGGCTGATGCGGCAGGGCTGGAACTGGCGGCGCACCCTCCAGTCCGACCTGCCGGAGCTGCCCGCGGTGCCCGCCGAGCCCGGCGCGGCGCTGCTCGCCGCGCCCGGCCGCTACCACGGCTCCACCACCGCCGGGAACTGGCTGGACCGGGTCGTCGCGCACGGCCTGGGAACGCGCAGCCTCGCCGAACTGACCCTCACCGAGCGGGGCCTGCTGGCCCGCCGCCCCGGCGGGACCGACCTGTGGATCCCGGCCCCGGCGCTCACCGGCGCCCGCACCGACTCCGGCATCGCCGGCAAGGTCGTGCCGAGCGGACTGCTGGTGGTCGGCTGGACGCACGGCGACCGCGCGCTGGAGAGCGGCTTCCGCCTGGACGCCGCCGCCGGGCACGACGACTGGGTCGAGGCCGTCGAGGCACTAGTGACACGTACGAAGACGATGAAGACGGAAGAGGCCGCCACATGACCGCACCTGCCCCCACCACGCAGCGCACCAGGCGCGAGCGCGTGCCTGCCGTGCTCGTCCTGGAGGACGGCCGGACCTTCCGCGGCCAGGCGTACGGCGCGGTCGGCGAGACCTTCGGCGAGGCGGTCTTCAACACCGGCATGTCCGGCTACCAGGAGACCCTGACCGACCCGTCCTACCACCGCCAGGTGGTCGTGATGACCGCCCCGCAGATCGGCAACACCGGCTGGAACGACGAGGACGACGAGTCGCAGCAGATCTGGGTGTCCGGCTACGTGGTCCGCGACCCCTCCCGGGTCGCCTCCAACTGGCGCTCGAAGCGCTCGCTGGACGAGGAGCTGGAGCGCCAGGGCGTCGTCGGCATCAGCGGCATCGACACCCGCGCGCTCACCCGCCACCTGCGCGAGCGCGGCGCGATGCGGGTCGGCATCTTCTCCGGCCCGGCCCTCGCCGAGCAGGCCGAACTGCTCGCCAAGGTGCAGGCCGCGCCGGAGATGAAGGGCGCCGACCTGTGCGCCGAGGTCGCCACCAAGGAGGCCTACGTCGTCCCCGCGGTCGGTGAGAAGAAGTTCACCGTCGCCGCCCTCGACCTGGGCATCAAGGGCATGACCCCGCAGCGGATGGCCGAGCGCGGCATCGAGGTGCACGTGCTGCCCGCCAACTCCACCGTCGAGGACATCTACGCCGTGCGGCCCGACGGCGTGTTCTTCTCCAACGGCCCCGGCGACCCGGCCACCGCCGACCGGCAGGTCGAGGTGCTGCGCGGCGTGCTGGCCGAGAAGACCCCGTTCTTCGGCATCTGCTTCGGCAACCAGCTGCTGGGCCGGGCCCTCGGCTTCGGCACCTACAAGCTCAAGTACGGCCACCGCGGCATCAACCAGCCGGTGCAGGACCGCACCACCGGCAAGGTCGAGGTGACCGCCCACAACCACGGCTTCGCCGTGGACGCGCCGCTGGACCGGGTGAGCGACACCCCCTTCGGGCGGGTCGAGGTCTCCCACGTCTGCCTCAACGACGACGTGGTCGAGGGCCTGCAGGCGCTCGACGTCCCCGCCTTCAGCGTGCAGTACCACCCCGAAGCGGCAGCCGGCCCGCACGACGCCGCCTACCTCTTCGACCGCTTCGTGAGCCTTATGGAGGGCCAGCGTGCCTAAGCGCACCGACATCAAGTCCGTCCTGGTGATCGGCTCCGGCCCGATCGTCATCGGCCAGGCGGCGGAGTTCGACTACTCGGGTACGCAGGCCTGCCGGGTGCTCAAGGCCGAGGGCCTGCGGGTCGTCCTGGTCAACTCCAACCCGGCGACCATCATGACCGACCCGGAGATCGCCGACGCCACCTACGTCGAGCCGATCACCCCCGCGTTCGTCGAGAAGATCATCGCCAAGGAGCGCCCCGACGCGCTGCTGCCGACCCTGGGCGGCCAGACCGCGCTGAACACCGCGATCTCCCTGCACAAGGCCGGCACGCTGGAGAAGTACGACGTCGAGCTGATCGGCGCCGACGTCGAGGCGATCAACAAGGGCGAGGACCGCGAGCTCTTCAAGGGCGTCGTCGAGGCCGTCAACGCCAAGATCGGCCACGGCGAGTCCGCCCGCTCGGTGATCTGCCACTCGATGGAGGACGTCCTCGCCGGCGTCGACACCCTCGGCGGCTACCCGGTCGTGGTCCGCCCCTCCTTCACCATGGGCGGCGCCGGCTCCGGCTTCGCGCACGACGAGGAGGACCTGCGCCGGATCGCCGGCCAGGGCCTGGCCCTCTCGCCGACCACCGAGGTGCTCCTGGAGGAGTCCATCCTCGGCTGGAAGGAGTACGAGCTGGAGCTGATGCGCGACAAGCACGACAACGTCGTGGTGGTCTGCTCCATCGAGAACTTCGACCCGATGGGCGTGCACACCGGTGACTCGATCACCGTCGCCCCGGCGATGACCCTCACCGACCGCGAGTACCAGATCCTGCGCGACATCGGCATCGCCGTGATCCGCGAGGTCGGCGTCGACACCGGCGGCTGCAACATCCAGTTCGCGGTCAACCCCGAGGACGGCCGGGTCATCGTCATCGAGATGAACCCGCGCGTCTCGCGCTCCTCCGCGCTGGCCTCCAAGGCGACCGGCTTCCCGATCGCCAAGATCGCCGCGAAGCTCGCCGTCGGCTACACGCTGGACGAGATCCCCAACGACATCACCGAGCAGACCCCGGCCTCCTTCGAGCCGACCCTCGACTACGTCGTCGTCAAGGTGCCGCGCTTCGCGTTCGAGAAGTTCCCGTCCGCCGACGCCACGCTGACCACCACCATGAAGTCGGTCGGCGAGGCCATGGCGATGGGCCGCAACTTCCCCGAGGCGCTGAACAAGGCGCTGCGCTCGCTGGAGAAGAAGGGCTCCCAGTTCACCTGGGTCGGCGAGCCGGGCGAGAAGGCCGAGCTGCTGGCGAAGGCGGTCGTCCCGACCGACGGCCGGATCAACACCGTCATGCAGGCGATCCGGGCCGGCGCCACCCCCGAGGAGGTGTTCGACGCCACCCGGATCGACCCGTGGTTCGTCGACCAGCTCTTCCTGATCAACGAGATCGCCGTCGAGCTCGCCGAGGGCGACAAGCTCGACCCCGAACTGCTCCTGCACGCCAAGCGGCACGGCTTCTCCGACCAGCAGATCGGCGAGATCCGCGGCCTGAAGGCCGACGTGGTCCGCGAGGTGCGGCACGCGCTCGGCATCCGCCCGGTGTTCAAGACCGTCGACACCTGCGCCGCCGAGTTCGCCGCCAAGACCCCGTACTTCTACTCGTCCTACGACGAGGAGAGCGAGGTCGCCCCGCGCACCAAGCCCGCCGTGATCATCCTGGGCTCCGGCCCGAACCGGATCGGCCAGGGCATCGAGTTCGACTACTCCTGCGTGCACGCCTCCTTCGCGCTCGCCGACGCCGGGTACGAGACCGTCATGGTCAACTGCAACCCGGAGACCGTCTCCACCGACTACGACACCTCCGACCGGCTCTACTTCGAGCCGCTCACCCTGGAGGACGTGCTGGAGATCGTCCACGCCGAGCAGCAGGCCGGACCGCTGGCCGGCGTCATCGTCCAGCTCGGCGGCCAGACCCCGCTCGGCCTGGCCCAGGCGCTCAAGGACAACGGCGTGCCGATCGTCGGCACCTCGCCCGAGGCGATCCACCTCGCCGAGGAGCGCGGCGCGTTCGGCCGCGTCCTGCGCGACGCCGGCCTGCCCGCCCCCAAGCACGGCACCGCGTTCTCCTTCGAGGAGGCCAAGGCGATCGCCGACGAGATCGGCTACCCCGTGCTGGCCCGCCCGTCCTACGTGCTCGGCGGCCGCGGCATGGAGATCGTCTACGACGAGCCCTCGCTCGCCTCCTACCTGGAGCGGCACGCCGGCCTGATCTCCGAGCACCCCGTGCTGATCGACCGCTTCCTGGACGACGCGGTCGAGATCGACGTGGACGCCCTCTACGACGGCGAGGAGCTCTACCTCGGCGGCGTGATGGAGCACATCGAGGAGGCCGGCATCCACTCCGGCGACTCCGCCTGCGCGCTGCCCCCGATCACCCTCGGCGGGTACGACATCAAGCGGCTGCGCTCGGCCACCGAGGGCATCGCCGCGGGCGTCGGCGTGCGCGGCCTGATCAACATCCAGTTCGCGCTCTCCGGCGACATCCTGTACGTGCTGGAGGCCAACCCGCGCGCCTCCCGCACCGTGCCGTTCACCTCCAAGGCCACCGCCGTCCCGCTGGCCAAGGCCGCCGCCCGGATCTCGCTCGGCGCCACCATCGCCGAACTGCGCGCCGAGGGCCTGCTGCCGCGCGAGGGCGACGGCGGCACCCTGCCCGCCGACGCGCCGATCTCCGTCAAGGAGGCCGTGATGCCGTGGTCGCGCTTCCGCGACGTGCACGGCCGCGGCGTCGACACCGTGCTCGGCCCCGAGATGCGCTCCACCGGCGAGGTCATGGGCATCGACCGGGTCTTCGGCACCGCGTACGCCAAGTCGCAGACCGGCGCGTACGGCGCCCTGCCCACCAAGGGCAAGGTGTTCGTCTCGGTCGCCAACCGCGACAAGCGCAACCTGGTCTTCCCCGCCCGCGCGCTGGTCGAGCTCGGCTTCGAACTGCTCGCCACCACCGGCACCGCCGAGGTGCTGCAGCGCGGCGGCATCCCCGCCACCGTGGTGCGCAAGCACTCCGACGGCCAGGGCCCGGACGGCGAGCAGACCATCGTCCAGCTGATCCACGAGGGCGCGGTCGACCTGATCATCAACACCCCGTACGGCACCGGCGGCCGCCTCGACGGCTACGAGATCCGCACCGCCGCGGTCTCCCGGGGCGTCCCCTGCCTGACCACCGTCCAGGCGATGGGCGCGGCCGTGCAGGGCATCGCCGAGCTGCGGCGCGGCGAGGTCGGCGTGATGTCGCTGCAGGAGCACGCGGCGCTGATCAACTCCGGCCGCAACTAGGTCGAAACCGTGGGGGGCACGCCGGTCCGGACACCGGCTGCCCCCCACGTCCATGTCCCGGCTCGGCCCTCGGAGGGTGTCCCCGCGATGTACAAGCTCCTGTTCAACCTGGTCTTCAAGAAGATGGACCCGGAGAAGGCCCACCACCTGGCGTTCTTCTGGATCCGGCTGGCCCACTCGGTGCCCGGCCTGCGTTCCCTGGTGCGCGCCCTGCTCGCCCCCCGCGACCCCCGGCTGCGCACCACCGCGCTCGGCCTCGACCTGCCCGGGCCGTTCGGCCTCGGCGCGGGCTTCGACAAGAACGGCATCGGCATCGACGGCCTGTCCATGCTCGGCTTCGACTTCGTCGAGATCGGCACGGTCACCGGCGAGCCGCAGCCCGGCAACCCCGCCCCCCGGCTGTTCCGCCTGGTCGAGGACCGCGCCCTGATCAACCGGATGGGCTTCAACAACCAGGGCGCCGCCCGGGTCGCCACCCGCCTCTCCACCCGCCCGCACACCACCAGCACCCCGGTGATCGGCGTCAACATCGGCAAGACCAAGGTCGTGCCGGAGGACGAGGCGACGGCCGACTACCTGAAGAGCGCGAGGGCGCTGGCGCCGTACGCCGACTACCTGGTCGTCAACGTGTCCTCGCCGAACACCCCCGGACTGCGCAACCTGCAGGCCGTCCAGGTGCTCGGGCCGCTGCTCTGGGACGTCCGCAAGGCCGCCGACGAGGTCACCAACCACCACGTCCCGCTGCTGGTGAAGATCGCCCCCGACCTCGCCGACGAGGACATCGACGAGATCGCCGACATGGCCCTCCACCTCGGCCTCGACGGCATCATCGCCACCAACACCACCATCGGACGGGACGGCCTGCGGACCCCCGCCGCCCGGATCGAGGAGATCGGCGCGGGCGGCCTCTCCGGCGCCCCGCTCAAGGAACGCGCGCTGGAGGTGCTGGAGCGGCTGCGCAAGCGCACCGACGGCCGGCTCGCCATCGTCTCGGTCGGCGGCATCGAGACCGCCGAGGACGCCTGGCAGCGGATCCTGGCCGGCGCCGACCTCGTCCAGGGCTACTCCGCGTTCGTCTACGAGGGGCCGTTCTGGATGCGCAAGGTGCACAAGGGCCTGTCGGCCCGGCTGCGGGCGGCCGGGTACGCGACCATCGGGGAAGCGGTGGGCAAGGGCGGCCGGTAGCCGCGCGGGCGGTGCGGGGCGGGGCGGGAGCGGCGGTCGGGTCGGGCGGGAGAGGAAGGGACGGCGGGGATGGCCGATCCGGTGGCGGCCCGGGCCGGGGTGGCCGGCACTCGGGCCGACGGACCCGCCCCCGCCGGCGGCGCCGACGTCCTGCGGCACGCCGCACCCCTCCTGCGCGCCGACGGCGACACCCCCGGCCTGCTGCTGCCCGCCGACCCCGCCGACCCCGCGGAACCCGTCCTCGCCGAACACCTGCCGGCCGGGACGCCCTCGAACCCACCCCGGCCGGCGCGTCCGGCGTCGCCGTCGGCTCGGAGCCGCCGCGCGACCCGACCGCACCGGCCCGGATCCTCGACGAACCGCGCGCGGAGCTCGCCCGGCGCGGCTTCGCCGCCTACACCGACGCGGTGGGACCGGCCCACCGCGCCACCCCTCCCACGAAGGACGATGAAACACCGCGATGACTGACACCACCCCCTTCGGCACCCGCCTGCGCACCGCCCTCGACACCCGGGGCCAGCTCTGCGTGGGCATCGACCCGCACGCCTCGCTGCTCACCGCGTGGGGCCTGGACGACGACCTGGCCGGGCTGGAGACCTTCTCCCGCACGGTGGTCGAGGCGCTGGCCGACCGGGTCGCGGTGCTGAAGCCGCAGGCCGCGTTCTTCGAGCGCTTCGGCAGCCGCGGCATCGCCGTGCTGGAACGCTCGGTGGCCGAGGCGCGGGAGGCCGGGGCGCTGGTGCTGATGGACGCCAAGCGCGGCGACATCGGCTCGACCATGGCCGCGTACGCCGAGACCTTCCTGGTGCCGGACAGCCCGCTGTTCTCGGACGCGCTGACCGTCAGCCCGTACCTGGGCTTCGGCTCGCTGCAGCCGGCCGTCGACCTGGCGCGCGCCAACGGTTGCGGCCTGTTCGCGCTGGCGCTGACCTCGAACCCGGAGGGGCACGAGGTGCAGCGGGCGGTCGGGGCGGACGGGCAGAGCGTCGCGCAGGCGGTGCTGCGGCGGCTGGCGGCGGAGAACGCGGGCGCCGAGCCGCTGGGGTCGTTCGGCGCGGTGGTCGGCGCGACGCTCGCCGACGCGGGCGTGGACCTGGCGATCAACGGCCCGCTGCTGGCCCCCGGGGTGGGCGCGCAGGGCGCCACCGCGGCCGACCTGCCGCGCGTCTTCGGCGACCAAGTCCGCAACGTGGTCCCCTCGGTGAGCCGTGACGTGCTCAGGCACGGGCCGTCGGTGCAGGCCCTCCGGCAGGCCGCGCAGGTGTTCGTCGACGATGTGAGGGCCGTCACAAATCGCTGAGCACCGGGGCGCCAACTCGGTTGATTTGACCGGAAAACTCCCAGGTCGGCACCGGCTGACCTGGACTTTTCGTGTTCTTTTCCTGACGCGGCGGCCCAAGTTGGGTAGTGTCCGGCGGTAGGACGCCAGTTGGCGGTGGTCACGGCCACCTCCGCAGGTCAGAGCCTGTGGCGTCCGGGCACCACCAAGTCATGGCTCATCCCTTCCATCCACACCTGAGGTGAACGGCGTGGCTCTTCCGCCCCTTACTCCCGAACAGCGCACCGCCGCGCTCGCCAAGGCCGCCGAGGCTCGCCGGAAGCGCGCTGACGTCAAGAACCGGCTGAAGCACTCGGGCGCCTCGCTGCACGACGTCATCAAGGCCGGCAAGTCCGATGACGAGGTCATCGGCAAGATGAAGGTCTCCGCCCTGCTGGAGTCCCTGCCGGGTGTCGGCAAGGTGCGCGCCAAGCAGATCATGGAGCGCCTGGGCATCTCCGAGAGCCGTCGTGTGCGCGGCCTCGGTACGAACCAGATCGCCTCCCTGGAGCGGGAGTTCGGCGGCGCCGCCTCCTGAACGGAGGCCGGTGTCGGCGGAACGTCCGCGATCCGGGATAATCGGTACATGAGTGAGCGTCCGCGGCTGACCGTGCTCTCCGGCCCCTCCGGGGTCGGCAAGAGCACGGTCGTCGCTCATATGAGGAAGCAGTTCCCCGAGGTCTGGCTGTCGGTGTCGGCGACGACCCGGCACCCGCGCCCCGGTGAGCGCGACGGCGTGCAGTACCACTTCGTCGACCACGAGCAGTTCGACAAGCTGGTGGCCAACGGCGAACTGCTGGAGTGGGCGGTCTTCGCCGGGAACCGGTACGGCACGCCGCGGCAGGCGGTGCTGGACAAGCTCGACAAGGGCGAGCCCGTCCTGCTGGAGATTGACCTGCAGGGCGCCCGGCAGGTCAAGGAGTCGATGCCGGAGG
The DNA here is from genome assembly GCF_055562955.1 of Kitasatospora sp. NPDC015121. NCBI lineage: Bacteria > Bacillati > Actinomycetota > Actinomycetes > Kitasatosporales > Streptomycetaceae > Kitasatospora > Kitasatospora sp. NPDC015121. The sequence goes on along the minus strand of NZ_JBVHEH010000004.1, from coordinate 215,376 downwards.
CCCAGCTGGTCTTCCTGGCGCCGCCGAGCTGGGAGGAGCTGGTGCGCCGGCTCACCGGCCGGGGCACCGAGTCGCAGGACGTGATCGACGAGCGGCTGGCGGCGGCGAAGGTCGAGCTGGCGGCCGAGTCGGAGTTCGACACGACGCTTGTCAACACCTCCGTCGAGCAGGTAGCGGCCGAACTGCTAGCCTTGCTCGGTGTAGCCTGACCGGATCGGCTGCATCCAGCCGGTCCGGACAGAGGTCCTGAAAAACCACTTCGGAAGGTTCAGCGTGTCCTCTTCGATGACCGCGCCCGAGGGCATCATCAACCCGCCGATCGACGAGCTGCTTGAGGCCACCGACTCCAAGTACAGCCTGGTGATCTACGCGGCCAAGCGCGCCCGCCAGATCAACGCGTACTACTCGCAGCTGGGCGAGGGCCTGCTGGAGTACGTCGGCCCGCTGGTCGACACCCACGTGCACGAGAAGCCGCTGTCGATCGCGCTGCGCGAGATCAACGCCGGCCTGCTCACCGCCGAGGCGGTCGAGGGCGTCTGAGCCCCGAGAGCCACCGCAGGGCCCGTTCCCACGCCGCACGGCGTCGGAACGGGCCCTGTCCGCGTCGCGGGGGTGCCGGTCGGTGTGTGCCCGGTGACACGTCGCGACGCGCCGCCGGGGGGTCGTAGGGTGGGCGCGAGCCCGTCGCAGTGCCGTGATGAAGGAGAGCCGACCGTCATGAACGCGTCCCGTGTGGTCCTCGGGGTGAGCGGCGGGATCGCCGCCTACAAGGCCTGCGAGCTGCTGCGGAGGTTCAGCGAGTCCGGGCACGAGGTGACGGTGGTGCCGACCTCGGCGGCGCTGCACTTCGTCGGGGAGGCGACCTGGGCGGCGCTGTCCGGGCGGCCGGCGGCGACCGAGACCTGGGAGCGGGTGCACGAGGTCCCGCACGTGCGGATCGGGCAGCAGGCGGACCTGGTGGTGGTCGCCCCGGCCACCGCGGACCTGCTGGCGAAGGCGGCCCACGGCCTGGCGGACGACCTGCTGACCAACACGCTGCTGACGGCGCGCTGCCCGGTGGTGTTCGCGCCCGCGATGCACACCGAGATGTGGGAGCACCCCGCCACCCAGGAGAACGTCGCCACGCTGCGGCGGCGCGGCGCGATCGTGATCGAGCCCGCGGTCGGCCGGCTCACCGGCGTCGACACCGGCAAGGGCCGGCTGCCCGACCCGGGCGAGATCTTCGCGCTCTGCCGGCGGGTGCTGCAGCGCGGCGCGCTGGAGCAGGACCTGGCGGGCCGGCACGTGGTGGTCTCGGCGGGCGGCACCCGCGAACCGCTCGACCCGGTGCGCTTCCTGGGCAACCGCTCCTCCGGCAAGCAGGGCTACGCGCTGGCCGCCACCGCCGCGGCCCGCGGCGCCCGGGTCACCCTGGTCGCCGCCAACACCGCGCTGCCCGACCCGGCCGGGGTCGACGTCGTCCGGGCCGGCACCGCGAGGCAGCTGCGCGAGGCGGTGCTGCGGGCCGCCGAGGACGCCGACGCGGTGGTGATGGCCGCCGCCGTCGCCGACTTCCGTCCCGCCGAGTACGCCACCGGCAAGATCAAGAAGGTGGACGGGGTCGAGCCCGCGCCGATCGCGCTGGTCCGCAACCCCGACGTCCTGGCCGAGGTCGCGGCGGACCGGGCCCACGACGGGCAGTTGGTGGTCGGCTTCGCCGCCGAGACCGACGACGTGCTGGCCAACGGCCGGGCCAAGCTCGCCCGCAAGGGCTGCGACCTGCTGGTGGTCAACGAGGTCGGCGACGGCAAGGCGTTCGGCCAGGACACCAACAGCGCCGTCCTGCTCGGCGCGGACGGCACCGAGGTCCACATCGCGGACGGTCCGAAGGACGTCCTGGCGGACGCGGTCTGGGACCAGGTGGTCGCCCGACTGCCCCGCCACGCCGCCGAAACGGAGCGTTAACCGGGGCAACACCCCTGGTCACTCGGCCAGTTGGCACCCCGGGGCCGGATCGTTCGGCCGCCACCCGTCCTGACCGGCGGAGATCCACACGGTGTGATTCGCGTCCCGGACACGACGGACCTCGTAGGGGAGCACCCGCGATCGGTAGCCGACCGTTACACTCCACACCAGGAATCAAGTCTTTCCGGATGCCTCGGGACTTCCGAGCGCATTCAGTCAGCAGCCGCTGCAACCCCAGGGAGCGCTGTGTCTCGCCGCCTGTTCACCTCGGAGTCCGTCACCGAGGGCCACCCCGACAAGATCGCTGACCAGATCAGCGACACCATCCTGGACGCCCTCCTCAAGGACGACCCGACCTCCCGCGTCGCCGTGGAGACCCTGATCACCACCGGCCTGGTGCACATCGCCGGCGAGGTCACCACCAAGGCGTACGCGCCGATCGCCCAGCTCGTCCGCGAGAAGATCCTGGAGATCGGCTACGACTCGTCCAAGAAGGGCTTCGACGGCGCCTCCTGCGGCGTGTCGGTGTCGATCGGCTCGCAGTCCCCGGACATCGCGCAGGGCGTGGACACCGCCCACGAGCACCGGGTCGAGGGCGACGTCGAGGACGAGCTGGACCGCCAGGGCGCCGGCGACCAGGGCCTGATGTTCGGCTACGCGTGCGACGACACCCCCGAGCTGATGCCGCTGCCGATCACCCTCGCGCACCGGCTCTCGCGCCGCCTCACCGAGGTCCGCAAGAACGGCACCATCCCCTACCTGCGGCCCGACGGCAAGACCCAGGTCACCATCGAGTACGACGGCGACCGCGCCGTGCGCCTGGACACCGTCGTGGTCTCCTCGCAGCACGCCAGCGACATCGACCTGGACTCGCTGCTCACCCCCGACATCCGCGAGTTCGTGGTCGAGCCCGAGCTCAAGGCGCTCGCCGACCAGGGCATCAAGCTGACCACCGAGGGCTACCGGCTGCTGGTCAACCCGACCGGCCGCTTCGAGATCGGCGGCCCGATGGGCGACGCCGGCCTCACCGGCCGCAAGATCATCATCGACACCTACGGCGGCATGGCCCGCCACGGCGGCGGCGCCTTCTCCGGCAAGGACCCGTCCAAGGTCGACCGCTCGGCCGCCTACGCGATGCGCTGGGTCGCCAAGAACATCGTCGCCGCGGGCCTGGCCAGCCGCGCCGAGGTGCAGGTCGCGTACGCGATCGGCAAGGCCGAGCCGGTCGGCCTGTTCGTCGAGACCTTCGGCACCGAGACCGTGCCGGTGCTCAGGATCCAGGAAGCCGTCACCCAGGTCTTCGACCTGCGCCCGGCCGCGATCATCCGCGACCTGGACCTGCTGCGCCCGATCTACCAGCAGACCGCCGCGTACGGCCACTTCGGCCGCGAGCTGCCGGACTTCACCTGGGAGCGCACCGACCGCGTCGAGGCGCTGAAGGCCGCCGTCGCGGGCTGACCGGACCGGTTCGAACGGAGCCGCCCGTCGGGAGTGTTCCTCCCGGCGGGCGGCTCCGTCGTGCTGTCGGCGCTGTCGGCGGGTTCCGCTAGGTTGGGGGCGTGAGCAGCGCGGACGGCACCGGGGAGCAGCTGGCGTTCATCCGGGAGACGGTGCGCCGGGCGAAGCCGCGGGCCGCCCGCGGGGTGGTGCTCGCCGAGCGGCAGCCGGTGGCCCGGGTGCTGGTCGACAAGGGCGTGCTGAGCCTCGACCAGTACTTCGACTACGCGGTGCCGGAGGCGATGTCCGCGGACGCCCGCCCGGGCGTCCGGGTCCGGGTGCGGTTCGGCGGGCGGGTCGGCGCGCACGGGCGGCGTGAGGGCGGCGCGCTGCACGACGGCTTCATCGTCGAACGGCGGGACGACTCCGACTACCCCGGCCCGCTGGCGCCGCTGGCCCGCGTGCTGTCGCCCGAGCAGGTGCTGACGCCCCGGCTGCTGCGGCTGTGCCGGGCCGTCGCCGACCGCTACGCCGGGACGCTCGCGGACGTCCTGCAGCTGGCCGTCCCGCCCCGGCACGCCGGCGCCGAGTCCGAACCCTCGCCGCGCCCGCTGCCGCCGCCCCCGGCCCCCGCGCCCGGCGGCTGGGAGCGGTACGCGCACGGGCCCGAGTTCCTCGCCTCGCTGGCGGGCGGCCACGCCCCGCGCGCGGTGTGGACGGCGCTGCCCGGCCCCGGCTGGCCGGCCGAGATTGCCCGGGCCGTCGCGGCGACGCTCGCCGCCGGGCGCGGCGCCCTGGTCGTGCTGCCGGACGGGCGGGCCGTCGCCCGGGTCGACGCGGCGCTGCGCGACCTGCTCGGCGAGGGGCGGCACGCGGTGCTGGCCGCCGAGGCGGGCCCGCAGGAACGCTACCGGCGCTGGCTGGCGGTCAGCCGGGGCTCGGTGCGCGCCGCGATCGGGACCAGGGCGGCGGTGTTCGCGCCGGTCCGCGACCTCGGCCTGTTGGTGGTCTGGTCGGACGGCGACAGCAGCCACGGCGACCCCAACGCCCCCTACCCGCACGTGCGCGAAGTGGCGCTGCTGCGGGCCGCCGAGGAGGGCGCGGCGATGCTGCTGGGCGGCGTCTCGATGACCGTCGAGGCCGCGCAGCTGCTGCGCTCCGGCTGGGCCCGCCCGCTGGCGGCCGGCCGGGAGACGGTCCGGCTGACCGCGCCCCGGGTGCGCACCGTCACCGAGCACGACCAGGCACGGGACGGCGCGGCGCAGGCCGCCCGGCTGCCCTCGGTGGCCTGGGAGACCGCGCGGGAGGCGCTGACCCGGGGCCCGGTGCTGATCCAGGTGCCGCGGAGGGGCTACGCGCCCCGGCTGGCGTGCGCCCGCTGCCGGGAGACCGCCCGCTGCCGGGCCTGCGGTGGGCCGCTGGAGTCACCCGGGGCGGACACCGCGCTGCGCTGCGCCTGGTGCGGCACCGAGGAGCACGACTGGCACTGCGTCGAGTGCGGCTCGTTCCGGCTGCGGGCGGCCGTGGTGGGCGTGCGGCGGACGGCGGAGGAGCTCGGCAAGGCGTTCCCGCGCGTCCCCGTCCGCACCTCCGGGCGGGACGCCGTGCTCGCCACGGTGCCCGGCACGCCCGCGCTGGTGCTGGCCACGCCCGGCGCCGAACCGGTCGCCGAGGGCCCCGGCTACGCGGCGGCGCTGCTGCTCGACGGCTGGGCGCTGCTCAACCGGCCCGACCTGCGGGCCGGTGAGGAGGCGGTGCGGCGCTGGCTGACGGCCGCCGCGCTGGTCCGCCCGGCGGGCGAGGGCGGCACGGTGGTGGTCGTCGCGGAGGCGGCGGCCCGGCCCGTCCAGGCGCTGGTGCGGTGGGACCCGGCCGGGCACGCCGGGACGGAACTCGACGAGCGGGAGGAGCTGCGGTTCCCGCCGGTCTCGCGGATGGCCTCGGTCACCGGCTCGCCGCGGGCGGTCGCGGACCTGCTGGGGCTGCTGCGGCTGCCGGCGGGGGCGGACGTGCTGGGGCCGGTGCCGGTCTTCGGGGGCGGGGGCGGCGGGGGGCACGCGGGGGCGCGGGAGGAGGGGGTGGAGCGTGCGCTGGTGCGGGTCGCGCCGGGGCAGGGGGCCGCGCTGGCGTCCGCGCTGAAGGCGGCGCAGATCGCGCGGCTGGCGCTGCGGGGGGCGGAGACGGTGCGGATCCGGGTGGATCCGACGGACATCGGCTGAGAGCCGCGGTGCCGGGCGGTGCCGGGCGGTACCCGGCGGTGCCGGGTGGTGCTGGGGCTGGGGCGCTCAGTTGGCGAAGCCGCCCTCGGGCTGGATGATCTCCAGGTTGGTGCCGTCCGGGTCGTTGAAGTAGGCGACCTTGGTGCCGAGGGCGGCGTCCGGGGTGACCTCGCCGGCCTGGAAGGTGTAGGGGTCGCCGAGGAAGTCGTACCCCGCGTCCTTCATCCGGCGGTGGACGGCGTCGAGGTCGTCGACCTTGAAGCACAGGTGCATGGAGCCCGGGCGGTTGGCGGCGCCCCGGGTGGGCTCGCCGACCGGGTCCTGGAACTGGATCAGGTCGATGCCCAGGTTGTTGTCCAGGTTGATGGTGGCGTACCGGAGCTTCGCGGTGGGCAGGCCCTGGGACCGGCCGAACGGGACGCTCCGCATGGTCTCGTCGGCGACGACCGGGTCGTTGCCGGTGAGGGCGCGGTAGAACGCGACGGAGGCGTCCAGGTCGGAGACGGAGATGCCGACGTGCGCGGCGCGGGTGAGGTTCATCGGGGTGTCGGAGACGGTCACGGGCTCGGTTCCTCTCGTGTGCGGGGGTGCGGAACCGATTCTTCGCGGGGCTCGTGGAGCGCGCGAGCGGCCGGATCCGTCCGGGGTGGTGAGGGACCTCGGTGCGGAGCCGACCGCTCGGTGGGTGCTGCCTGCGGTGCGTGGTGCGTGCGGTGCTTGTGGTGTTGCCCGTGGCGCGGGCGGGGGGCTAGCGGGTGCGCTGGGGCATCAGCGGGCTGGCCTGCCGGGCCTGCGGGATCGGGGGGCGGCCGACGACGGGGACGACCGGCGCGGTGGGGGCGGGCGGGGGCGCGGGGTCCTCGGTCTCGCGCGGGGAGGGGAGCAGTTCGCCAGTGGGGCGGCGCATGCCGTAGCGGCGGTGGACGGCCTGCTTGGTGACGCCGAGCGCGGAGCCGACGGAGTCCCAGGAGAAGCCCAGGGCGCGGTCGAACTCGACGGCGGCGGCGACCAGGGTCTCGACGCTCTCGCGCAGTTCCTGGGCGAGGCGGACGGTCGGAGCGGGGGCGCGGCCGTAGACCACGAAGCCGGCCGAGGTGCTGGGGCGACGGGGGCGGTAGACGTTGCCCAGTTGGGCGGTGAGCGTGCGCAGGGCGTCGACCTGGCGGCGGACCCGTTCGATGTCCCGCACCAGTAGGTGCAGGGACGCCCGGGCCCGGGCGTCGTGGTTGATCTGCTCGGCCATGGCCTCGTTGCCACCTCTCGGTCGGGTCGCGTGCTCGGGGCGCTCGCGCGTCCCGGTCAATTCGCATTGACCAACGCACGGCGGGTCGTTGGGTCACGCGTGGAGTGCGACTCGGGATATGCCAGTGGCCGTCCCGCCCCGGTGGCGGGCATTGCATAGACTTCTCGGAGAAGGTCGTTCCCGCGCCGTCGGACAGGACGTGGTTCCGCTCGGGGCGCGGTCGTGGCAGCGCGGTCGTGGCAGCGCGGTGGTGGGTCGGCCGCAGGTCAGTCGTCGTCGGGTGCAGAGGGAGTCGCAGTCTTGGCAGTTCAGCCGATCCGGATCTTCGGTGACCCGGTGCTGCGGGCGACCGCGAAGCCGGTGACCGTCTTCGACAAGGAGCTGCGGAAGCTGGTGAAGGACCTGACCGACACCATGCTGGAGGCTCCCGGGGCCGGGCTGGCCGCGCCGCAACTGGGCGTCTCGCTGCGGGTGTTCACGTACAACGTGGACGGGGTGGTGGGCCACCTGATCAACCCCGACCTGTCGCTCAGCGAGGAGGAGCAGGACGGTCCCGAGGGCTGCCTGTCGCTGCCCGGCCTGCGGTTCGACACCAAGCGGGCGTACGGCGTGGTGGCCAGGGGCGTCAACATGCACGGGGAGCCGGTGGAGGTGGAGGGAACCCAGCTGCTGGCGCGGTGCATCCAGCACGAGACGGACCACCTGGACGGGATCATCTTCATCGACCGGCTGGACCGGGAGGCCCGGAAGGCCGCCATGAAGGCGATCCGGGAGGCGGACTGGGGCGGCGGCCCCGCGCCCACGGTGCGGATCTCGCCGCATTCGACCTTCGGTCCGATCCGCTGACCGCGTGCCGCGGCGCCCGGTCGCCGCGGCTGCCGGGCTCCCGGTCACCTGAACCGCTCGAACCGCCTGAACCGCTCGAACCGTTCGAACCGCTCGAATCCAGTGAAAGGCCCCAGCCCGTGCGTCTCGTCTTCGCCGGCACCCCCGAGGTCGCCGTTCCCGCCCTGGACGCCCTGCTGGCATCCCGGCACGAGGTGGTCGCCGTGGTGACCCGCCCCGACGCGCCGGCCGGGCGCGGGCGCAAGCTGGTGGCCAGCCCCGTCGCGCAGCGCGCCGAGGAGGCGGGCATCGAGGTGCTCAAGCCCGTCCGGCCCGGTGAGCCGGAGTTCACGGCCCGGCTGGCCGAGATCGCCCCCGACTGCTGCCCCGTGGTGGCGTACGGCGCGCTGATCCGTCCCGGCGCGCTGGAGATCCCGGTGCACGGCTGGGTCAACCTGCACTTCTCGCTGCTGCCCGCGTGGCGCGGCGCCGCGCCCGTGCAGCACGCGGTGATGGCGGGCGACGAGGTCACCGGCGCGTCCACCTTCCGGATCGAGGAGGGCCTGGACTCGGGGCCGGTGTTCGGCGTCCTCACCGAGACGGTCAAGCCCACCGACACCAGCGGCGACCTGCTCGGCCGGCTCGCGCACGCGGGCGCCGACCTGCTGGTGCGCACCATGGACGCGATCGAGGACGGGCAGGCCCGCCCCGAGCCGCAGCCGCTCGCCGGGGTGTCACTGGCGCCCAAGCTGACCGTCGAGGACGCCCGGATCGAGTGGACCCACCCCGCGCTGCGGGTCGACCGGGTGGTGCGCGGCTGCGCGCCCGCGCCCGGCGCGTGGACCACCTTCCGCGGCGAGCGGCTCAAGGTGACCGGCCCCGTCCGGCTGCTGCCGGGCGTGAGCGCCCTGGCGCCGGGCGAGTTGGCGGTCGCGAAGAACAGCGTCCGGGTCGGCACCGGCAGCCACGAGGTGGAGCTCGGCGGGGTCCGCCCGCAGGGCAAGAAGGCGATGCCGGCCGCGGACTGGGCGCGCGGCGCGCGGATCGAGTCCGGGGAGCGCTTCGAGGGCTGAGGCCGACGGAGGTCGACGGCGGCCGGCGGAGGTCGCCGGAGGTTGCCGGAAGAGGGGTGCGTGGCGGGTTCGGCCTAGACTTGGGGGGAGACCCCTCGTCGGGTCGGACCTGATCCGCAGCACCTTTTGTTTCGAGGCATTCGTTTTGAGCACCCCCGCCGGCGCGAAGCGCGCCCCCCGTCCGCACCGCCGTCCGAAGAAGGACCCCGCCCGGATCGTCGCGTTCCGCGCGCTGCGGGCCGTCGACGAGCGCGACGCGTACGCCAACCTGATCCTGCCGTCGCTGCTGCGCGAGGCCGAGCGCAAGGGCATGGAGCGGCGCGACGCCGCGCTCGCCACCGAGCTGGTGTACGGCACGCTGCGCGGCCAGGGCACCTACGACGCGATCATCGCGGCCTGCGTGGACCGCCCGCTGCGCGAGGTCGACCCGCCGGTGCTGGACGTGCTCTCGCTCGGCGCGCACCAGCTGCTCGGCACCCGCATCCCCAGCCACGCCGCGGTGTCCGCGACCGTCGAGCTGGCCCGGGTGGTGCTCGGCGACGGCCGCGCCAAGTTCGTCAACGCCGTGCTGCGCAAGATCAGCGCCCAGGACCTGGACGGCTGGGTCGCCCAGGTCGCCCCGCCGTACGAGGACGACGCCGAGGACCACCTGGCCGTCGCCCACTCGCACCCACGCTGGGTGGTCTCCTCGCTGTGGGACGCGCTCGGCCGCTGGCAGCCCGCCGCGAGCGGGCGGCAGGCGATGGAGCAGCTGCTGGAGGCGGACAACGCCCGCCCCGAGGTGACCCTGGTCGCCCGCCCCGGCCGCTCCTCGGTCACCGAACTGCGGGAGGCGCTGCCCGAGGTCGAGGACGGCCGCTGGTCGCCGTACGCGCTGCGGCTCACCGACGGCGGCGACCCCGCCGGGGTGGACGCGGTGCGGGAGAACCGGGCCGGCGTGCAGGACGAGGGCAGCCAGCTGGTCGCGATCGCCCTCGCCAACGCGCCGCTGGACGGCCCCGACCGGCTCTGGCTGGACGGCTGCGCGGGCCCCGGTGGCAAGGCCGCGCTGCTCGCCGCGGTCGCCGCGGAGCGCGGCGCGGCGCTGGTCGCCTCCGAGAAGCAGCAGCACCGGGCCCGCCTGGTCGCCCGCGCGCTGGACGGCAACCCCGGCCCGTACGCCGTCATCACCGCCGACGGGACGCGCGGCGCCTGGGAGCGGGGGGCCTTCGACCGGGTGCTGGTCGACGTGCCGTGCTCGGGCCTGGGCGCGCTGCGCCGCCGCCCCGAGGCGCGGTGGCGCCGGCGCCCCGAGGACATCGCCGGATTCGGGCCGCTGCAGCGGGAGTTGCTGCGCTCCGCGCTGGACGCGGCGCGGGTCGGCGGCGTGGTCGGCTACGCGACCTGCTCGCCGCACCTGGCGGAGACCCGGGCCGTGGTCGACGACGTGCTGCGCGGCCGGGAGGACGTCGAGTGGATCGACGCCCGCCCGCTGCTGCCCGGCGTCCCCGACCTCGGCGAGGGCCCGGACGTCCAGCTCTGGCCGCACCTGCACGGGACGGACGCGATGTACCTGGCGCTGCTGCGGCGCACCGCCTGACGGCGGACTCCCCACTCCGGCGCGGGAACCGGGGGGGCCGAGGGGCGGTGCCGGAGGGCCCGGAGTTCGCGGTGCCGGTCACCTCGCCTCACCTCACCTCGCCTCGCCTCGGTCGGCGCGCGGCGGATCGAGGCGTACCGGGTGCTCCACGGGGCCCGCGCCCCGCGCTCGCCTGACGGTGCGTCAGTCCTCGGCCAGGAGTGCCGAGACGAGGCGCTGCAGGCCGCGTTCGAAGGCGGCGTCCGGGTCGGGCGGGGCGCTGCTCTCGGCGAGGGTGGCGGCGAGGTGCGGGTACCGGCCGGTGGCGGTGGCGCCGTGCAGGTAGCGGACCAGGTCGGTCAGCCAGCGGGCGCCGGCCTGCGCCGAGCGCTGCTGCCAGTCGGTGAACTGGCAGACGTATCCGGTCAGTTGGGAGAACGCCTCCATCTTGGCGGTGCCGCCGAGCGGGGTGCCGGCCAACGCGGCCAGGTGGAACTCGGTGACCCGCAGGCCGTTCGGCCCGAGGCCCGGGCGGTGCGCGATCAGCGTGGTGGCCCAGCCGTGGCGGGCCAGGACGGCGCGCAACTGGTGCGCCAGCAGGGTGAGATCGGCCCGGGGGTCGCCGCTGGGTTCGGCCGGGAGGTCGTACTCCTCGGCCAGCAGGTCGACCAGCAGGTCGAACAGGTGCTCCTTCTTCGGCACGTAGTTGTACAACGACATGGTGCCGGCGCCGAGTTCGGCCGCCACTCTGCGCATGGTGACCGCGTCCAGCCCCTCGCGGTCGGCGAGTGCCAGCGCGGCCCGCGCGATCGACGTCCGGCTGTGCGCCGGCCTCGGCCCGCGGCCGGAGTACTCCGGGCGCAGCCAGATCAGCTCGGGTTCCTCGTCGGACGGCATTTCGCTCGATCACCTCGGTGGCCAGTCTAGGCGCTGCCGGGAGGAGGGTAGGGTGCCGCGGGCCACGTGGCCCCGGAGAGGGGAGCGGCAGATGCGCGGATCGGGAACGGGGCGGCCGACCACGGCGCGGCTGCGGAAGGAGCTGCGCCGGGCGGCGCGGGTGGTGGTCGTGGAGGCGGCTCCGCGCGAGGTGGACCGGCCGGGGGCGGCGCGGCTGGAGCTGACGGGCGGCGAGATCACCGAACTGGCCGGCCTGCTGGCGATCGTGGACGGCGGGACGGGGGACGCCTGCCTGTGCTCGGGGTGGCCGACGATCCTCCTCCAGAAGGCCGACGGGACGCGGTTCGCGGAGTGGAGCCTGCACCACGGGACGGACATCCGCGGGGTCGGCGACTGCGACGCCCAACTGCTCCACGGCGCGGCCCTCGATGACTGGCTCGCCGAGCGCGGGCTGACCGGTCCGCGCGAGGCCCGGGCGGAGCTGGCGGCCGAGGACGCGCGCCTGGCGCGGCGCGGGCAGCGCTGGTCGGCGGCGGCCCCGCCGGAGTTGGCCGCGGCGGCGGCCGAAATGGTCCGGATGCCGGGGGACGACGACGAGGCCTGGTCGGAGCAGCAGCGGCACGCCCGGATCGGCTTCGCCGGGTTGGTCCGGTGGCACTGGCCCGATCGCGACGAGCGGATCCGGGCGCTGCTGGCCTGGCTCGCCGTCGGCGCCCGGGAGGAGGGCGGGTTGCAGCGGTACGACCTGGCCCTGGAGGACCTGATCCTCGCGGAAGGCACGGAGGCGGTGCTCGCCGCGCTCGCCGTCCGTCCGCCGGAGCCGGCCCACCTGGACGGCGCCGCCCAGCTGTTCTGCGCCGGGAGGTGGGTCGCGTCGCAGGGCCGGGAGCTGCCGGAGCCGCTGCGATCGACCCTGCTCGCCCACATCGAGGCCCGCGGTACCGAGCCGATGCGGTCCAGGGCGGGCTGGGGCCACTACGGCGGGGGTGGGGGAGGGAACGCCTGACGGCCGGGCCTTCTCTACGTACGACGTACCTAGTATGGTGGCGGTATTACGTACGATGTACTCAGAGGGGGCCTGCCATGAGCGACCCGGTCATTGCCGTACGCGGCCTGTCCAAGGGCTTCGGTGCCACCACCGCGCTCGACCGACTCGAACTCGACGTCCCGGAGGGGGCGGTGTGCGGCCTGCTCGGCCCCAACGGGGCGGGGAAGAGCACGCTGGTGCGGATCCTCGCGACGCTGGTGCGTCCGGACCGGGGGGCGGCGCGGGTCTGCGGGTACGACGTGGTGAGGGACGCGGCCGCCGTGCGGCGGCGGATCGGGCTGGCCGGGCAGTACGCCGCCGTGGAGGAGGGCATCACCGGCCGCGAGAACCTCGAACTGCTCGGCCGACTGCACCACTTGGGCTCCGCCGCCGCCCGCTCCCGGGCCGCCGAACTGCTGGAGCGCCACCGCCTCACCGACGTCGCCGACCGCCTGGTGCGCGGCTACTCCGGCGGCACGCGCCGCCGGCTCGACCTGGTGGCCAGCCTGATCGCCCGCCCCCGGGCGCTGTTCCTGGACGAGCCGACCACCGGGCTCGACCCTCGCAGCCGACGCGAGATCTGGTCCGCCGTGAGGGAGTTGGCCGAACAGGGCACCACCGTGCTGCTCACCACCCAGTACCTCGACGAGGCCGACCGGCTGGCCGACCGGATCGTCGTGCTCGACCGGGGCCGGACCGTCGCTGACGACACCCCCGCCCGGCTGAAGTCCGCGATCGGCACCCTGGTCGAGGTCGTCCTCCCCGAGGACGCCGACCCGGAGCGGGCCCGGGCCGTCCTGGCCGCGCTCACCGGCGGCCACCCCGTCGTCGACCCCGAGCGCGGCCGGCTGAGCGCCGTCTCCGACCCGGCCCGACCGCTCGCCCTGCCGCGCCTGGTGCGGGAGTTGGACGCGGCGGGCGTCACCGCCTCGGACGTCGCGCTGCGCACCCCGTCGCTGGACGACGTCTTCCTCGCGCTGACCGGCGCGCTGACCGGCGCGGGGGCCGGTGGCACGGCCGGCGCCGCGTCCGGAGCCGCGGCCGGGACCGCTTCGGACCTCGGGAGTGCCGCGTGAGCGCGTGGACGGCGCCCCTCGACGCCGCCGCCTCGGCCCGGCGGATCCTGCTGGTGTACCGGCACTCGCCCGGACTGCTGGCGTCCTCGCTGCTGGTACCGGTCGCCATGGTCGGGGTGTTCGGCTACGTGTTCGGCAGCGCGATGAGCGTGCCGGGCGGCGGGGGCTACCGGGAGTTCCTGATGCCCGGCCTGTTCGCGCTGGTCGCGCTGAACGCCGTGATGCCCGCGATGGTCGGCGGGGCCCGGGACGCCGGGCGGGGCGTCACCGACCGGCTGCGGTCGATGTCGGTGTCCCGGCTGGGCCTGCTCACCGGGCAGGCGCTCGCGGACCTGCTGGTCGCCGCCGCCGTCCTGCTGCCGACCGCGCTGATCGGCCTGGCGGCCGGCTGGCGGATCCGGCACGGACTGGGCCCCGCGCTCGGCGCGTTCGGACTGCTGCTGCTGTTCCGGTTCGCCTGCGGCTGGCTCGGCACCGCGCTCGGCCTGCTCGTCGGGAAGGAGGAGACGGCCGGCCAACTCGGCGCCCTGGCCATCCCGTTCGCCATGCTCACCAGTGCCTTCGTGCCGACCGGCGGGATGCCCGGCTGGCTGGCCGCGCTCGCCGAGTGGAACCCGGTCAGCGCCGTCGCGGAGGCCGGTCGGCAGCTCTTCGGCAACCCGTCCGCGCCCGGCGCCGCCTGGCCCGCGCAGCACCCCGTGGCCGCCGCGCTCGGCTGGTGCGCCGTGCTGCTGGCGTTCGCCGTGCCGCTCGCCGTCCGGAGCTTCGCCCGCTCGGGGCGCTGAGGCGCCCCGAGGGCGGGGCCGCCCGGGTGCCGAGGCCGGACGGGGGCCGGAGCGACCCGGTGGGGAGGTGCCCGGCCGGACGGTGCGTCCGGCCGGGTACTGGACAAGCGGGCCGGTGCGGCGGAGGGTGTGATCATGGAGTACACCCACCTCGGCCGCACCGGCCTGTCCGTCTCCCGACTCTGCCTGGGCACCATGAACTTCGGCCCGCACACCGTGGAGGCCGACGCGCACCGCATCATGGACGCCGCGCACGGGCACGGCATCAACTTCTTCGACACCGCCGACGTCTACGGCTGGGACGAGAACAAGGGCCTCACCGAGACGATCATCGGCAACTGGTTCGCCAAGGGCGGCGGCCGGCGCGAGAAGACCGTGATCGCCACCAAGCTGTACGGCGACATGGGCGACTGGCCCAACCAGGGCAAGCTCTCCGCGCTCAACATCCGCCGCGCCGTGGACGCCAGCCTGCGCCGCCTGCAGACCGACCACATCGACCTGTACCAGATGCACCACGTCGACCGGGACACGCCCTGGGACGAGATCTGGCAGGCGATGGAGGTGCTCACCCTCCAGGGCAAGATCGTCTACGTCGGTTCCTCCAACTTCGCCGGCTGGCACCTCGCCCAGGCCCAGGAGGCCGCGAAGGCCCGGAACTTCCTCGGCCTGACCAGCGAGCAGTCGCTGTACAACCTGATCGAGCGCAGCGTCGAGCTGGAGGTGGCCCCCGCCGCCCAGCACTACGGCCTCGGCCTGATCCCGTGGTCCCCGCTGCACGGCGGACTGCTCGGCGGCGTGCTGCGCAAGGAGCGCGAGGGCGTCCGCCGCGCCTCGGGCCGCGCCCTGGACACCCTGAACGCGCGCCGCGAGCAGATCCAGGCCTACGAGGACCTGTGCGGGGAACTCGGCCACGAGCCCGGCGACGTCGCGCTCGCCTGGCTGAACACCCGCCCGGCCGTCACCGCCCCGATCATCGGCCCCCGCACCGAGGAGCAGCTGGACGCGGCGGTCCGCTCGTTGGACGTCGAACTGGACGCCAAGACGCTCGGACGGCTGGACGAGATCTTCCCCGGCTACCGCACCGCGCCCGAGCACTACGCCTGGTGAGTCGACCGGTCCCGGCCCGGTCGACCGGGCCGGGACCGACCGGGCCGGGGCCGGTCAGAAGTACACGGCGCAGCCGCGCCGTTCGAGGGCGTCGACCAGGCGCGGGGCGGGCGGTGCCGGGGTCCAGCGCAGGTCCAGCTTCTCCAGCGCCGGGAGCGTGGCCAGCCAGTCCGGGACCTCAACCAACGGGTTCCCGCGCAGGTCGAGTTCGCGCAGCAGCGGCAGTGCGGCCAGGGCGCGCGGCAGTGCGGTCAGCCGGTTGCCGCGCAGTTCCAGGCAGCGCAGTTCGCGCAGCCCGGACAGCGTGTCGGGCAGCGTGGTCAGGGAGTTGTCGCGCAGCCTCAGCTCGCGCAGCCGGGCGAGCGAGCCGAGTGCGGCCGGGAGGGCGGCCAACCGGCAGTTCTGCGCCCGCAGTTCGAGTAGCTGAGCCAAGTCGCCGAAACTGTCCGGGAGTTCGGTGATCGGGTTGTCGCCGACGTTGAGGTAGCGCAGCCGGTGCAGGCGGCCCAGGGTGGCCGGCAGCGCGGTCAGCCGGTTGTCGTGCAGGTAGAGGAAGCCGGTCAGTCCGGGGAGGTCGCCGATCCAGCCGGGGACGGCGGTGAGCGCGTTGTGCCCCAGGTCGAGCGTCCGCAGCCCGGGGAACCCGCCGATGGTGTCCGGGAGTTCGGTCAGCGCGTTGTCCGCCAGGATCAGCATCTCGGCGTCCGACCGGCCCCACACCTCCGCCGGCACGGTGCTCAGCCCCGCGCGCCACAGGTTCACCGTCGTCCCGGTCACAGTGCCCGCTCCGACCGGTGTACGGAGTGCGGGAGTTCGGCCGGTTCCGGGGGGACGGCGGAACCGGTGCGGGGCTCGGTCAAGGCTGCTCCGTTCGCGGGGCGGAGGGGAACCGGACGGGTGACCGGTCCGCAGACGGACGATACGCCGGGTCCGGCCCCGGGGTGCGGGGGTTCAGGGAGCGGTGGCGCGGCTGAGGACGTTGGTGCTGCCCGCGTCGGGGTCACCGGTGAGGAAGAACAGGACGAGCCGCTGCTGCTCGTCGCGGTCCAGCTCGAACTCCCACCGGTAGTCGGCGGGGGCCGACGGCCGCGGCCGGGGGTCGGGCGTGGGCTCCGGGCGGGTGTCGGCGGACGTCCGGGTGGTGAGGGAGAGGTGGAGGTGCTGCCCCCGGGGGTGGTCGGCGAGCTCCCAGGTGCCGGTGCCGGAGAGCCGCCACCCCGCGTCGAAGTCGAACTCCTTGCCGTCGAGGTGCTCGAACCGGGCAGTGCCGTCGGCGTGCAGGGAGAGCCGGGTGCCGTTCGCGCCCACCCACGCGCCGGTCGCCTCGGCGCCGGTCACACCGTGCGTCCCGGTGCCTTCGTCGTACTGGTGGGGCCCCGCGCAGGCACCCAGCGGAGCCAGCAGCAGGGCCAGCAGCAGGGCCAGCAGCAGGCCGGGCGCGAGGCGGCCGGCCATGGAGCGGCCGGCTGCGAGGCGGCCGGAGAGGGTGCGAGTACGCACGGCGCACGTCCTTCCCGTCGTGGTGCGCGCTCACTCTGTCAGATGATTTGAACGTGTTCAAGTCCGCGTGGGCGGGCTCGTCGCCGCAGGTGGGAGCCGTTTCGGAGATTCGGTGGGCGGTAGGGGAGGCGGGGCCGGGCCGACGCATCGCGGTGTCGGGGCGGGGTTCCGGGGGAACCGGATGAAAGTACGCCAGGATGACCGGGTGAAGCCGATCAGCCACCAGGTGCCCTACTACTCCCAGTGGGAGTCGCCCGAGCTCGTCCCCGACATCCTGGACGGCACGCTACGGGCCGCCGACGACCCGCTGTGGGAGCGCTCCGGCGCCGCCGACGAGGACGAGTACGAGTACTGGTCGTGGCGGCTGTGCGGGATGGCCTGCCTGCGGATGGCGCTCGACCACTGGTGGGGCCTCGCGCCCGCGGCCGTCCGCCTCGCCGAGGAGTGCCTGCGGGCCGGCGCGTACGTCCGGCACCCCGACGGGCGGCTCGACGGCCTGATCCACGCCCCGTTCGCCGCGTACGCCCGCACCCGCTGGGGCCTGCGTGCCGAGGCGGTCAGCCCGCTGCCCGCCGAGCAGGTCGTCGCCGAACTCGGCGAGGGGCGGCTGCCGATGCTCTCCGTCCACCCGGGCATCCGCACCCTCGCGCCCGAAGTCCCGCGCACCGGCGGTCACTTGGTGCTCGCGGTCGGCGCCGACGACGACGCCCTGATGATCCACAACCCGTCCGGCTTCCCCGACGGCTCCCAGCGGGACGCCCGGGTGCCCTGGGCCGACCTCGACCGCTTCTACTCCGGTCGCGGCATCGTGCTCGGTCCGCCGCCGCACTGAACACCCCTGCGGGGGAAGGGGGTCGGGTTCTCGCGGCCCGGCCGGACGCCGGGGTGCGGGCCGGACGTCGGATTGCGGGCCGTGCGGGCCGGGCGGCGGCCGGACCGGGTCGCCGCCGGGCCGTCGCCGTCAGGCCGCGTTGGGGAGGCCGATCGGGGTGCTCGGCGGGAGGTCGGCGCGGCAGGCGGCCGAGATCGGGCGCAGCGCGGTGAGGAGCTCGTCCAGCTCGAAGCGGTGGAAGTGCGTCCAGACCCGGGAGGCGGCGAGGTCGGTGGCGGCCTCCAGGGCGAGGTGGCGGCGGCGGCCCTCGACGGTCAGCGAGCCGTCCGGGGTGAGCCACTTGCGGTCGATCAGGCGGGCGGTGGCCTCGTCCCACTCGCGGTCGCTCCAACCCCGGTGCGGCTGCAGGGTCTCGCGGCGGGTGTCGAGGGCGCAGCGGACGACCAGCGCCTCGCAGCCGTCCAGGCCCTCGGTGACCAGGGCGGCGACGTGCCCGTCGCCCCGGTGCTCGCGCAGTACGGTGGTGGCCTGCCAGAGGCGGGCCAGGCGGTCGTCCGGGCGGGGGAGGTCTGCGTTCGCGGCGGCCAGCACGCGCCCACAACAGTCGAGGCCGTCGACGGCGCGTTCCAGCAGCTCCACCGAACGGTCGATCAGATCCGGCTTCACGTCCACCAGGACGCGCCGCAGGGCGCCCGTCGCGCCCTCGACCCGGGCCTCCAGCGCCCGCTCCGGGCTCGCCAGCGACCAGACGTCCGGCAGCGCCCGCTCGACCATCTGCGGCGCGAAGTTGAAGAACGCGGCCACCACCGGCGCCGCGTCCACCGCGCCCAGCGGCGCCGAACGTCCGCCGAAGTAACCGCGCCAGTAACCGCGGAGCCCCGCCGCCTCGTACGCGGCGCGGGCCTCGGGGGAGAAGTAGGTGAGGGCGTGGACGGGCTCGAACAGCCACCAGAGGGCACGTGCGGGGTGGACGACCTGGGTCATCGGACGCCTTTCGTGAGGGGCGAGCAGCGCTGGATCCGCCTGCTCTGGGAGCCTGCCAGAGTGGGCTGACACCGGGAAGGGGAAGTGTTTCCGGGGTGTGAACAGTTCGGAGGACGCCTTCCGGGGCGGGCGGGTGGGGCCGTGCGGCGCGCAGGGGATGATGGTCCCGGGTGGTCGCACCGGCCGCCCGCACGCATCGAGTCGTGAAGGTACCCTCAGCATGGCGCAGATCAACCCGAGCATCCTGTCCGCGGACTTCGCCCGCCTCGCCGACGAGGCCGAGGCGGTGCGCGGCGCGGACTGGCTGCACGTCGACGTGATGGACAACCACTTCGTCCCCAACCTCACCCTGGGCGTGCCGATCGTCGAGTCGCTGGCCCGCGCCACCGACACCCCCCTCGACTGCCACCTGATGATCGAACAGCCCGACCGCTGGGCCCCGCAGTACGTCGAGGCCGGCGCCGGCTCGGTCACCTTCCACGTCGAGGCCGCCGCCGCGCCCGTCCGCCTCGCCCGGGAGATCCGCGCCAAGGGCGCCCGCGCCTCGATGGCGCTGCGCCCCGCGACCCCGATCGAGCCCTACGAGGACCTGCTGCCCGAACTCGACATGGTGCTGATCATGACGGTCGAGCCCGGCTTCGGCGGCCAGGCGTTCCTCGACATCATGCTCCCGAAGATCCGCCGCACCCGGCAGCTGATCGACAAGCACGGCCTCGACCTGTGGCTGCAGGTCGACGGCGGCGTCGCCCCCGCCACCATCGAGGCCTGCGCCGAGGCGGGCGCCGACGTGTTCGTGGCCGGCTCCGCGGTGTACGGCGCGGCCGACCCCGTGGAGGCCGTCCGCGCGCTGCGGGCCCAGGCGGAGGCGGCGAGCGCCGAGGCGTGGTGGTCCTGCAAGCACTGACGGCCGCGGCAGGCGTGATGGCTGCGGCTGGTGCGGCGGGTGCGGCGGGTGCGGCGGGTGCGGCGGGCGTGGCGGCTGCGGTGGGCGTGGCGGGCGTGGTGGCTGCGGTGGCGCCGCTCGGTGCGTCCTGAGGGGAGGGTCGGCACCGCGGTGGGCGGGTCGTCCGGGGGCGGGGGAGGGGGTGGCCGATACTGGCGGCCATGAGCGATCTCGACCGGAAACCCGCCCCGACCGTCTGCGGGCGGCAGGCCGCGACCGGGCCGGTCAGGGACCTGCTGGCCGGGCGGCGCGTCCCGCTCGGCGAGTCGACCGTGGTGCGGCGGCTGCTGCCGAGCCTCGGCCGGCGGATGGTCGGGGCCTGGTGCTTCGTCGACCACTACGGTCCGGACGACATCGCCGACGAGCCCGGCATGCAGGTGCCGCCGCACCCCCACACGGGCCTGCAGACCGTCAGCTGGCTGCACGAAGGGAGCGTCCTGCACCGGGACAGCCTCGGCAACCTGCAGACGGTACGCCCCCGCGAGCTCGGGCTGATGACCGCCGGGCGGGCCATCTCGCACTCCGAGGAGTCCCCGCGCGAGCACGCGCCGCTGCTGCACGGCGCCCAGCTCTGGGTCGCGCTCCCCGACGCGCACCGGCACGTCGAACCCGCCTTCGAGCACCACCCCGACCTGCCCGCGGTCACCGCCGACGGCCTGCACGCCCGGCTCATCCTCGGCACCCTGGACGGCGCGACCTCCCTCTTGCTGGAGCAACCCCCGCGAGCGCAGGGCCGAGCGCTCCCCTGCGCTCCTCGTACTCTCCTCCGAGGAGCAACCCCCGCGAGCGCGGGGCCGAGGGGGTGGACAGGCGGGTGTGCAGGTCCCAGGCGGAGCAACCCCCGCGAGTGCGGGGCCGAGCTGATCGTGACAATGCCGCCCAGGATCTCGCAGGAGCAACTCCCGCGAGCGCGGGGCCGAGTACACGAGGTCGCCGTCCAGCAGGTACGTCGAAGAGCAACCCCCGCGAGCGCGGGGCCGAGGCGTCGTACGTCAGCACCCCGGGCGGCACCAACGAGCAACCCCCGCGAGCGCGGGGCCGAGGCGCGGATGCAGTCGCCCGCCTCCAGGGCGGGGGAGCAACCCCCGCGAGCGCGGGGCCGAGCGGCGCGTACCGGCGCGACACGCTGGGCGGCAAGAGCAACCCCCGCGAGCGCGGGGCCGAGCCGGCCGAACACCACCTGGCCGTGGTGGCCGGAGAGCAACCCCCGCGAGCGCGGGGCCGAGCGGGTTCGAGTGGCGGATCCAGGTCTACCGGGAGAGCAACCCCCGCGAGCGCGGGGCCGAGAGCCGGTAGCCGGTGCTGGTGGGGCGGAACCGGGAGCAACCCCCGCGAGCGCGGGGCCGAGTGGGTCCCCAGGTCCGTCGCGGACGCGCCCAGCGAGCAACCCCCGCGAGCGCGGGGCCGAGTCATCGGGGGTCTCCGGGGGTGCCGGTGGGCTGGAGCAACCCCCGCGAGCGCGGGGCCGAGATGGCCCTCCCGCCCGGCAGCAGCACCCTGTCGGAGCAACCCCCGCGAGCGCGGGGCCGAGATCAGGGCGTCCCGCTCGGCGCTGTCGAGCTGGGAGCAACCCCCGCGAGCGCGGGGCCGAGATCAGGGCGTCCCGCTCGGCGCTGTCGAGCTGGGAGCAACCCCCGCGAGCGCGGGGCCGAGCGCATGGCCCGGTACAGCAGCGGCACGCCCCGCGAGCAACCCCCGCGAGCGCGGGGCCGAGTCCAGATCCGCCTGGATGGCCAGGCGGGTGTCGGAGCAACCCCCGCGAGCGCGGGGCCGAGCGCCCATCGCCGGGCGGAAGGAACAGCGCATCGGAGCAACCCCCGCGAGCGCGGGGCCGAGGTGGCCGTCGCGTTCATCGCGCACGACGCTCTGGAGCAACCCCCGCGAGCGCGGGGCCGAGTAGGCGTAGCCGTCGGAGACGGTCCGGAAGCCGGAGCAACCCCCGCGAGCGCGGGGCCGAGTCCTGGCGGGCGCGCCGCAGCGTTCGGAACAGGGAGCAACCCCCGCGAGCGCGGGGCCGAGCACGTCGGTGGCGCCTCCACCACTGCAGCCGTGGAGCAACCCCCGCGAGCGCGGGGCCGAGCCGGCTGCGACGGTCCCGGTCGCGGTGCCGACGGAGCAACCCCCGCGAGCGCGGGGCCGAGCTACCACTGGGGCGCGGACGACGACTTCAGCCGGAGCAACCCCCGCGAGCGTGGGGCCGAGTCCTGGCGGGCGCGCCGCAGCGTTCGGAACAGGGAGCAACCCCCGCGAGCGCGGGGCCGAGATCATCGCCCGGGCGATCCCGACCACGCAGCAGGAGCAACCCCCGCGAGCGCGGGGCCGAGTGCTGTTGGCGTTCGGCTGGGGGCGATGCCGGAGAGCAACCCCCGCGAGCGCGGGGCCGAGATCATCGCCCGGGCGATCCCGACCACGCAGCAGGAGCAACCCCCGCGAGCGCGGGGCCGAGTGCTGTT